>DASWMP010000260.1:0-12216 GCA_036399695.1 Thermoanaerobaculia bacterium
GAACCCTCACTAGTGAGGCCCGAAGTCTCACTAGTGAGACTTTTGGCATACTCCATGTGCAGGATAGTGCCACTGGTGAGGTCGGAGGCGTCACTAGTGTGCAGGATCGTGCCACTGGTGAGGCCGACCGCCTCACAAGTGGGCGGCCAGAGCAGACGAGTGAGGTCAGATCTCTCACTAGTGAGAGATTCGGGCGTACTCGTGAGAGAAATGTCTCACTCGTGAGAGCCAGGTCTCACTAGTGAGGATCGCCTACCATTCACCCCGCATGGGGCACGTCGTCGTCGAGACCCGGATCGCTGCGCCGCCGCGGGTCTGCTTTGATCTCGCGCGGGACGTGGAGGCGCACACGAAATCTGCCTCCTTCTCTCACGAGCGCGTCGTGGCGCCGGGGCGGACGAGCGGGTTGCTTGAGCTGGGAGATCTCGTCACGTTCGAAGGGGTGCACTTTGGCAGGCGGCAGCGGTTCACGGCCAAGATCGTCGAGGTCGACGCCCCGCACCGGTTCGTCGACGAACTGGTGAAGAGCACCTTCCGCCGGCTGCGCCACGTGCACGAGTTTCTGCCGGACGCGGACGGCGGCACGCTCATGCGCGATACGCTCGACTGGGTCTCGCCCTTCGGCATCCTCGGCGTGCTCGCCGACAAGATCGCGGTCGAGCGTCACATGCGCTGGTTCGTGGCGACGAAACAGGCGGCGCTGAAGGCGATCGCCGAGGCACCGCCGGCCTGACGAAAGGCGTCAGGCCGGCGCTTTCGCGCCGGCCTGCAAAGCGGTGAGGCGGGTTACCGCAGAGCAGCGAGGAGCTGCTGCGCTTCCTGAAGATGTCCGGCCACCTGCGCGCGCTGCGTCAGCAGAAGCTGCCGCATCTGCGGCGAGCGGGCGGAGGGGATCAGCACCTGGTCGAGATTGGCCAGGACCATCGAGTGCATCTGCAACTGCACCTGCATGTACGAACGGTCGAACAGGCTGCTTGCCGGAATGGCCTGCAACTGCGCGAGGGAGGTCTGCGCCTGCGCCCGGAGGAACTGGCTCATCGCATTTTCCTGCGGCGTGATGCCGAGCTGGGCGAAGACGGCCTGGCCCATCTGCAGTGCTGCCGAGTGCTCCTGCACCATGTGCTGGGCGAACGTGCGGACGCCGCCCGTCACCGCACGGTTCTGCGCGAGCGTTCCCTGCTGCACTTCACCTTCGTTCGCGGCCGTCACGACGGCGGCAATCTCCGCCTCCGTCATGGCCATCGCGGTGCCGGATTGATCTTCGGCCGCGACCGTGAGGTTGGCGTCGCCGGTGGCGTTGTCGATGGTCGAGATGTACGCGAAGATGGGCGCGGAGGAGTGATAGGAGATGACGCCGTCATCGACTGAAGCCGCGCCGAGGTTCGTGAACACGCCGCCGCCGCCGACTGCCGGCGTCTGCATCTGCATGAACGGCATGAGCGTCATCGTGGTGTCACCGAGGCTCTGCCCCTGTGAATTCGTGAGCATCAGGTGCAACTGGACGGCGGTCGAGTTCGGGTTGAAGAAACCGATGTTCGTGCGCTGCCCGCTGGTGTTCGAGACGCCGGCGAGAATGCCGCGCGCCAGCGCTTCACAACGCGTCATGGCTTTGATGGTCTGACCTACCGTGCCGCGGCCGCTCTGCGAAATGCGGGCGTAGACGACGACCGGCTGGTCGCTGAGGATGCGCATCGCGCCCTGGCTCGTCTGCAGGCCGAAAAGAGTCTGCATGGCCGTGTCGAGGACGGTCAGGCCGCGCGGCATCACGGTGATGACGGCCGCGTTCGTGGCGTTGATCGTGCCGGAGGCGTTGGTGTTGTCCTGTCCGGCGGCGAGGCGCTGCATCGTCACGGTGGCGGGGGCGCCGGAGGAGGTGTTGAACACCTGGATCTCCGTCTCCCAACGTCCACCGACGCCCTGCACGCTGCCGGCGACAGGGATGTAGTACTCGTTCATCACCGTGCCGAACTGCGCGCGCATGGCGCCCGCGGGGAACTGCGACGTATTGGCCGTGAGATAGAAACCGCTGGGGTTCGTCCGCAACTGCTGCGCGAGGTCGTTGCTGATGGGGACGGAACCGGTGAGACGGCCATTGGTGAGCGTCGCATTGTTCGAGAGCGCCGAGAGGAGCGACCCGTTGCTGCCGGTGATGCCCTGACGCAGCTCGAGTCCGGTGATGCTGTTGCCGATACCGCTCGGGACGAAGCTGTAATTCAGGACGCTGCCGGTGCCCGACGGGCTCGGCGCGATGTCGGCGGTAAACGATCCGCCGCCGTTCTGCGCGCCGTTGCCGCCGACGATCGAAGCACCGCTGAACGAGCCACCGAACGTCTGCGTGTTGGACAACGTGCCGCTGAGCGCGCCGTTCGGGAACTCGCCCGACGAGACGCCGACGGAGAAGTTGCCCGGGTTCTGCAGGATCTCGGTCAGCAGCGCCGGCGAGATCGTGATGTTCCGCTGGAGCGAGCCGTTGCTGAAGGTGTTGTTGTTGTCAGTGAACGAGAGCACGTTCTGTGACGACCCGCCGCTGGTGCGGAACAGTCCCGCGGTCGTGAGGTTGCCGAGACCACCCGTCGACAGGTTGAGCGTGCCCTGCCCGGTGATCGGATCGATGGTCAACGTGCCGTTGCCGAAGCCTGAGCTGGAGCCCTGTCCACCGAACTGATTGCCCGACAGTGTGGTGGTGAAGGAGAGGCTGCCCGCCGGCGGACAGTTGGTCGCTGCGAAGAGGGAGGAGGTGAGAAGGAGAGAGAGGACGATGAAGCTGAACATTCGTTTCTGCATGGGGTCGTTGGCTCCTGAAAGATGAGGGATGTGATGTGCGCGCGCAGCTTGCGCTGTCTGCAAATCAGTCGCCCACTTTTGCGCCGTACGTAATTACAGAGGACGGGGATGACGACCGCGGCGGGCGCGGCCCCGCAGCGTTTGTTGCCTCAGGCTCCGCGCACGCCGTCGCGCCGCTGTTGGAGAACTTGAAGGAGCTGGCCACGCTCGGCAGGACCGCAGTCAATACGTTAGTAAGTAGGGTCGACTGCGGCTGAGCCAACAAGCGCTGCGGCCCGTGGCCGCCCGCCGGAGGCGCTCCCGGTCGTTGCCCGAGTACAATGCGCGCCGCATGAGAATTCTTGTTTTGGGCGCGGGGCGAATGGGCCTTGGCGCGGTTCACGACCTTGCCTCTCAAACCGACGTCACTGAAGTCACGGTTGCCGATGCGTTCGGCGACAAGGCGCGCGAAATTGCGGCGCGGGTGGGGGCGAAGGTCACGCCCGTGCAGATTGACGTGAATGACGAAGCGGCTGTCGTCGAGCTGATGCGGGGGCATGCTGCCACCATCAGTTGCGTCAACTACTGGCTCAACGAGAAGCTCGCCCGCGCCGCCATTGCCGCCGGCACGAACTTCTGCGACCTCGGCGGGAACAACGACGTCGTCGCGGCGGAACTGGCGCTCGACCGGCAGGCCCACGACGCCGGGCTGAACGTCATTCCTGACTGCGGCCTGGCGCCGGGCATGGTGGCGGTGCTGGTTGCGCATGCCACCGAGCGCTTCGACAGCTTCGAGGAGATCCACATCCGCGTCGGCGGGCTGCCGCAGGATCCGAAGCCGCCGCTCGATTACCAGCTCGTCTTCGCCGTCGAGGGGCTGATCAACGAATACGTCGAGCCGGCGCGCATCGTCCGCGACGGACGGATCGTCTCGGTCGAATCGATGACCGAGCTCGAATCGCTCGAGTTCCCGGCGCCGTTCCAGAAGATGGAGGCGTTCCAGACCTCAGGCGGCACGTCGACCCTCCCGGAGACCTTCTTCGGCAAAGTGCGCGAGCTGGATTACAAGACGATCCGCTATCCGGGCCACTGCGACAAGTTCAAGACGATGATCGATCTCGGCCTCTGCCGCAGCGAGCCGCTGACCGTGGACGGCGTCCAGGTGCCGCCGCGCCGCGTCCTCGGCGAACTGCTCGTCCGCAACCTGCCGAACGAAGGGCCGGACGTCGTGCTCGTGCGCGTGGAAGTCATCGGGACGATGGAGGGGGCGCAGAAGCGTCTTCGCTACGACATCATCGACTCCTTCGATCCGGAGACCGGCCTCAGCGCCATGATGCGCACCACCGCCTTCCCGGCCTCGATCGTCGCGTTGATGATGGCCCGTGGCCAGACGACCGCCAAAGGCGCCCAGCCGCAGGAGCGCTGCATCCCGCCTCAGCTCTTCATGGACGAGCTGGCGAAGCGGAACATCGTCGTGCACGAGTATCTGGACGCGGTGTAGCGGGAGGGGGAGCGGGGGAGAGGCGATTTCCGATTTCCGGTGGGGAGACGGGAGTTGGTTGTCGATTGGTCGGGTTTTTGGTTGTTGGTTTTTGGTTGCTGGTAGGCCAGAGCCCACGGACAACGGGCAACGGACAACGAACAACGCGCCCGGAAATTCGCGAGGCAACGACACGATGATTCTGGACGCCTGCCATCTCCCTGAGTACACTGGCGCCGCGTTATGAACATCATCAAGAACCGGGTCGACAACGTGACCGTGCTCGACATTCAGGGTGTGATCAAGCTGGGCGAGAGCGCGCGGGAGTTTTCGAGCTATCTCGAGAAGGTCCTCAACGATGAGACCGGCCCGGTGATGATCAACTTCGAAGCCATCAACTACATGGACTCGACGGGGCTGGGCGAGCTGATCGGCTACCTGCAGAAATTCGAGGACCGCCAGCGCAAGATGGCTCTCGTCAAGCCGTCGCACCGCATCCTCGCCCTGCTGAAAATTACGAAGCTCGATACGGTGTTCAAGATCTTCGACTCGCGGGAGAGCGCCATGGCGTATCTCACCGACTCCGCGGCCTGATTCTTGCCACCCCGGCTGTTTATCGTTAGCATTCGCGCCGCCGCGCGGCCTCCGTCGCGCCGGCACACCACCAGCACGCCATGACTTACAGCTTCCTGCCGATCCTCATTCTGCTTCTCGTCGCCGGTGTCATCGGCGCGGTCTTCCTCAGCCTCAACTGGGTGATGGGAACGCATCAGCGGAATCCCTCGAAGCTTGCCCCGTACGAGAGCGGCGTGCCGCTGCTGGACGAGAACCGGAAGCGCGTCAACGTCCGTTTCTATCAGATTGCAATGCTGTTCATCCTCTTCGACATCGAAGCGGCCTTCCTCTATCCCTGGGCCGTGATCTACCGCGACTACCTGTCGTGGTTCCTGTTCGGAGAGATGCTCCTCTTCATCCTTCTTCTCGGCGTCGGCTACGTCTACGTCTGGAAGAAGAGAGCCTTCGACTGGAAGTAAACCAACATGGCTGATCTCCATCCCGACAATCCCTACGCCCGGGAACGGTTCCCCGACCCGGCCCGCAAGCTCGAGTTCCCTCCAGAGGTCCGGGCGCGGTTCGACCATGCCCTGACGCGGTATCCGACGAAGGAAGCGGCGCTGCTGCCGGCGCTCCACCTCGTGCAGGAAACGTGGGGCTGGATCTCGCCGGAAGCGGTGCACATGGTGAGCGAGCTGCTCGACCTCTCGCCGGCGACGGTCTTCGGCGTCGTCTCGTTCTACGACATGTACGACCAGAAGCCGGTGGGCAAGTACCGGCTGCGCGTCTGCACGAACCTGAGCTGCATGGTCTCGAACGCGTACGACATCTACGAGCACCTCTGCGAGAAGCTGCAGGTGCAGCCGCACCAGACGACGAAGGACGGCCGTTTCACGGTCCTGGAAGTCGAATGCCTCGGCTCCTGCGGCACCGCGCCGGTCGTGCAGATCAACAACGACTACCACGAGAGCATGAGCGTCGAGAAGATGGACGCCCTGCTCCCGACGCTCAAATGACGACGATGGACCCGATTCGCGTTCTCACCGCCAACATCGACAAGCCGAGCTCGACGTCGATCGAGACCTACCTCGCCGGCGGCGGCTACGAAGCGGCCCGCACGGCGCTGGGGATGAAGTACGAAGAGGTCATCCAGATCGTCAAGGATTCGGAGCTCCGCGGACGCGGCGGCGCCGGCTTCCCGACCGGGATGAAGTGGTCGTTCGTGCCGCGCAACGCGCCCCGACCGACGTACCTCCTCTGCAACGCCGACGAGGCGGAGCCCGGGACGTTCAAAGACCGCGTCATCATCGAGAAGGACCCGCATCTCCTCATCGAGGGGATGATCATCTCCGCGTACGCGATCGGGTCGAACCCGATGGCGTACATCTACATCCGCGGCGAGTTCCATTACGGCGCGACGGTGCTGGTGAAAGCGCTCGAAGAAGCGCGAGCCAAGGGTTTCCTCGGCAAGAACGTCTTCGGCAGCGGCTTCGACTTCGACATTACCGTGCATCGCGGCGCCGGCGCCTACATCTGCGGCGAAGAGACCGGCCTGATCGAGTCCGTCGAAGGGCATCGCGGCCAGCCGCGCGTGAAGCCGCCCTTCCCGGCCGTCGTGGGCGTGTTCGGCGGCCCCACGGTCGTCAACAACGTCGAGACGCTCGCCTGCGTCCCGCTCATCATCAAGAACGGCGCGGAGTGGTTCAAGTCCTTCGGCACGCCGAAGAACACCGGCCCGAAGCTCTACTGCGTCTCCGGCCACGTCAAGAAGCCGGGCGTCTACGAGTTCCCGATGGGCGTGAACCTCAAGGAACTGATCTACGACCACTGCGGCGGCATCACCGGCGACCGGAAGCTCAAGGCCGTGATCCCGGGCGGCGCCTCGGCGCCGATGCTCAAGCCGGAGGAGATCGATCTCCCGCTGAACTTCGACGCCGTCATGAAGGCGGGCTCGATGCTCGGTTCCGCCGGCATCATCGTGCTCGATGAGAGCGTCTGCATCGTGGACGCCGTCTGGCGTCTCTCGAAGTTCTTCGCTCACGAGTCGTGCGGCCAGTGCACGCCCTGCCGCGAAGGGACGAACTGGCTGGAGTCGATCCTCGACCGCCTGGAACGGGGAGAAGGACGCCAGCAGGACGCCGATCTCCTCCTCGACATGTCGGACAACATCGGCGGCAAGTCCCTCTGCGCCCTCGGCGACGCCGCCATCGGCCCGGTCATCTCGTCGGTCAAGAAGTTCCGCGACGAGTACCTGCACCACGTGACGCACAAGAGCTGCCTCCCGGGCACGAAGCGCTACCGCCGGCTGGACATGGCGGTCGGGGCTCACTAGAGGGCCAACGATAGGACCTATGGGACCGATGGGACCGATGAGAGGCACGAGGCCTCCCATCGGTCCTTTCGTTTTTATGGGCCGGTGTTACTCCTTCACCAAAAACACATCCCACGCCCAGCGGGCGGCGTCGCTTTGCTTTGCGGTGTCGACCTTGGCGCGGTAGCGGAAGGCGTTGCCATGTTCGTCGGTGCGGCGTGATTCCTTGTAGGCCAGGTGCAGCCGCACCACGCCGCTGCCGTCGAGGCTTCCGAGCTCCGACGGCTCGCTGATGCCGTTGTGATTGGCGTCGCGCCAGAGGCGGAGAGAGGCGAAGCCGGCGTCGCTCGCGTCGACGGCACCATCTTCGTTGCCGCCGTTGGTGGCGCGGTCGAGCTCCGCCAGCGCCAGGAAGCCGTTGGCGTTCGAGGAGGGGGCCTGCGCGGTGAAGTTGCCGAACAGCTCGCGTCCGTTATCGATGAAGCCGTTGCCGTCGCGGTCGAGGGCCAGGAACGCGTCGTCGTCGGCTGCCGACGTCCAGGAAAGCTGCTCGGGAACGGCGTTGCTGTCGAGATCGAAGCTGACGCCGTCATGCGCGGAGGTGAGGGCATAGCCATCGCCGTCGACGTCGATGACGATGGGCGTGGAGCAGTCCTGATCGACGTTCTGGAACATCGTGGTGGAGCAGCCGTCGTCGTGTCCGGGGTACTTGGTCGGGAGGTGGCAGGTCTGTCCTCTGCCGAGCTTGTCGGACCACATCAGATCGGAGCTGCTCGTCAGCGTGGCGCCAATGCCGTTCCACGAGACAGACAAGCCGACGCCACAGAACACGAAGCAGCTCTTCACGCCCACGCCTGCCGCGCCGCCGCAGGAGATCGTCGTATCCGTCGGTCCTGCCTGCACGCCGTTCTCGGTTGCTACGGCGACGGTGTGGCTTTTCCCGTAGGTGCTGATGTTGCCGCTTTCGATACTCTGGGCGGTGGCGTAGACGTAGCACTTCTGCTCGGTGTTGGACGTGTAGGAACAGCCATAGGTGAAGGTCGCGGTGATGCCGTGGTACCCGCCGTCCTGCTCGTGCTCCGTGTAGTCCTTCGAGTACCAGGGCTCCTGGCCCTCCGTCGCGAGGCGGAGCCGCGGCAACGACGTTGCTCCCTGACCCTGCAGGCGCAGTCCCAGCGGGGACTTCGGCTGGGAGGGCTCGGCGCGGAAGGGCGCCGGAGCACGCCGATCGGCGCGGTAGGAGGGGAGCGTCTCGTACAGCATCTGCGTGAGCTCGCCGCCATTGGCGATGTTGTCGGCGAACTCCGCGCGCGATTCGTCCGCGTAGAGATCGTGGAAGAAGGCCACCGCGCGGTATGTGCGGGAGCGCCCTTCGAGCGTGACGGTCACTTCGTATGAGCTGTAGCTGCCGACGTCGCGGAACGTCTCGCTCGCGAGAGCCGCAACCTCGCTGACGGTCCAGCGGCCGTCGTCGAAGGAGGCCCATGGCGCCGCGACCCACTCGGCCGCGTAGGCGAGCTGCCGGAGCCCGTCGTTCTGCGTCGACGCGCGCCTGACGCCGGCGATGACGCTGCCGTTCGACGGCGTCACGAGCTCACTCCAGCGGCGCCCGGCGATCTCGGCGATCGGGCCGCTGTGGAAGTCGCGCAGCTCGAAGCGGAGGGCGACGCCGTCGGCGATCCAGTCGGCGGTGCTGCCCATGTCCTGCAGGTAGGCGGCCTTGTTGTAGTCGCTGATCTTCGCGTAGGCGGCGCGTACGACGCGCTCCTGTTGCGCGGAGCCGGCGTAGGCGGCCGCGGGGAGAAGCAGCAGGGCGAGGGCGGTGAGATGCAGCATTAGTCGTTTCATCACTTCGTTCCTTTCATGGTGGTGGTGGCGGGAGAGGGAAGCTCGCGGGCGACGGCGCTCTCCAGTGCGGCGAGCGTCGGCGCACCGCGAAGGGGGCGGCCGTTGATGAGGAAAGTGGGCGTGGTGGTGATGCCGTGGCGTTTCGCCGCGTTCATGTCCGCGGCGACCGCGAGGTACGACGCCTCGGAGGCGACGCAGGCGTCGTACTTTGGCAGGTCGAGGCGCAGCGACTCGGCGATGCGACGCGGCGTCTCGGCGGTGAGCGCCGTCGTATAGAGAGCGTCGTGGAAATCCCAGAAGCGATCCTGCTGCGCCGCGCAGTACGACGCGCGCGCCGCCGGCAGCGCGTTGGCGTGGTTCTCCAGCGGGAGATGGCGGTAGACGAGGCGCACCTTGTCCCCCTGCGAAGCGATGAACTGCTTCACCGTCTCGGCCGACTTGCGGCACCAGGGGCACTCGAAGTCGGCGAACTCCGTGATGACGACCGGCGCCGACGCCGCACCGAGCGAAGGCGCGCTGGCATCGCTCTCCTTGAACGCGAGGCGCGGCTCCTCCAGGCGGATCTCGACCGACGCTTTCGCACGCAGGGCCTCGACGGCGTCGCGATAGCGGCGCATGCGCGCCTGCGTCTGCAGCTCGAGGCGGATACGTTCGCGTGCTTCGTCAGGGCTGACGGTGGCGAACAGCGCGGCGTTCTCGGCGTAGGCCTTTTCGATGTCGGCCGCGGCGATCGTCACGTCGCCGCCGGTGAGCCGGCCCTTCCAGGCCTCGACGGACGTGCCGCTCTTTCGTGCTTCCTGCTCGACCAGCGCGGAGGCTACGGCGGCGTCGAGGGCGCTCTTGCGGAGCGCGTAAATCTGCTGTTCGAGCGCGGTCAGCCGGGGCGCGATGGCGGCATCGACGTCGGAGAGGGGGATGGGACGGCCGTTCACGACGGCGGCGACTTCGTCGGCGCGCGCCGGAATGGCCAGGGCAAGAACGGTGAGGAAGGCGAAGAAGCGCTGTGATCTGGTCATGGGTGCATCGTGCGGCTCGCGGCCGCATCGCACATGACCCGGCGGAAGGGGTTGGAGCCCCCTCTTTCGAGGGGGGGCGCGCGGCATTCGCCGCGATTCACCGGCGGCTCAGCCCATGGCCTGTACCAGTCCTCGCTGGATCGCCTTGCTCACGGCCTCGGTGCGTCCCTGCGCGCCGAGCTTGCCGAGGATGTTCTTCATGTGCCCTTTGACCGTGTCTTCCGAGATCCCGAGGCGGAGGGCGATCGTCTTGTTGCGCGCGCCCGCCGCCAGCAGCTCGAGCACCTGCTGCTCGCGCGAGGTCAGCACCGAACCGTGCACGTGCTCGACGAGCCGCAGCGACGCCTCGGGATCGAGATAGCGGCGTCCCTCATGGACGGCGCGCAACGCGTCGACGATCCGCGCCGGTTCGGCGTCCTTGAGGACGTAGCCCTGGGCACCGGCGGCAATCGCGGCCCACACGTGGGCTTCATCGCTGCAGTTCGTGAGGACGACCACGCGGCTGTCCACATCCGCGTCACGAAGGGCGCGGATGGCGTCGACGCCGGAGCCATTGCGCAACTGCAGGTCCATGAGGACCACGTCGGGCCGCACGGCGTGGAACAGGGGTAGAGCGTCGGTTGCGGCAGTACCTTCACCGACGACTTCGAATCCGGCTTGCGCACCGAGGAGAGCACGCAGACCGCCGCGGACGATGGGTTGATTGTCGAGTACGACGATGCGCATGCACGAGCCTACGGCGGGCAGGTGCGCACCAAACGGTCACGAGGGGCAGGCGGTATCGATCGAGGGACGGGTGGAAGTGCGGAGATCGGACGGTGGGCGGGGGGCCTCTGCCCAACCGCCCAACCGCCAACCGCCCAACTCTCCTATCACTGCTCGATCGCGTACTTTTCCGTGAGGTACTTTTCCACTTCCTTGCGCTCGGCGTTGGAGAGCGACCGGTTGTAGACGATCATCTCGGCGATGTCGCCCTGCCAGGGCTCGAACCAGGTCGGGCCGGTGCCGCCGATGTGGAGCATCAACTGCGTTTCGCCCCAGCGGGTCGGGGTGTCGATCACGGTGCGGCGGCCGTCGACCCAGCCGGAGAAGCCGGTGCGGGTGTACTCGTCGGCGGTCAGGTAGTAACGGCGCGGTTCGAGCGTGAAGTACTTCGAGACGCCCTCGCCGGTGAAGAAGCCGTAGTTCGTCTCGATGGCGCGGGGATCGAGGCCCACACCGCGGTCGAAGTTGCCGTCGTCGTTGCCGTAGAGCTTGCGCAGCGGCGTCGCCGATGCGGTGTTGCTGCTGAAGACGGCAAACACCGTCGCCTGCGGCATGCCCTGCGGACTGAAGTCGACGTTCGTCGCCAGCATGTCGTCGAGGCCGTCGAAGCGGACGACGGCATGGCCGTTCGCCTTGGCCGGCATGACGGTCGGCTGCGCGGTGGCGGTTTCGGTGCTCGCGGTGATGCCGGCGATCCTGCCGGTCCAGGAGGACAGCTTGCCGCGCGTGGCCTGCGTCAGGGCGTCATCGCCGGTGAGCCAGAGGGCCACGCCGTCGACGGGAATCGGGTCGGTGGGGGCGGGCGGCTCCGGGGCAACCGTCTCGGTGACCGGCGGCTTCGGCTCGACGGCCGGTTCCGGCTTCACCGGAACGGCGTTGGCCTGCGCCACCGGCGGTGCCGGCTTCGCGTTGCCGCCGCGGGTCAGCATCACGGCCACGACGGCGCCGATGCCCAGTACCAGAACTGCCACGACGATCCACACCCACGCCATGCTCTTCTTTGCCGGCTCTGCGCCCGGCGTCACTTCGAGTGCCACGGTCGGTCCCTCCTCGTGCTCTTCGCCGGTCCTGCGTGCCGACACCATGTCCAGACGAAAGGTGTAGCGGCCGGCGGCGGTGCCGGACGGCACGGCGGCGGCGGCGGTGAATTGCTGCACGGCGCCCGGTGCGAACTCGCGCTCGCTCTCACCGCTGACGCTCAGCCACTCGGCTTTGGTGTTCCCGAGCGGAACCAGCCGCGCCATGCCCCGTGTCGCGGCCGGCCCGGAGTTCGCCACGGTGAACACCAGCTCACCACGGCCGTCCTTGCCCGTCCGCACCGACTCCGCCGGAGTCGTAATGCTGAAGTTTCGGCTCATGTCTGTCTCCTCACCGCGGTAGTGCGGCCGAGGAGGCAAACGTTTCAAGGGGGAGCACGATGGGACCTATGGGACAGACGGGACGGGATGACGTCCCGCGTGGCCACGAAGTAGTGGAGG
>DASWMP010000261.1:0-13765 GCA_036399695.1 Thermoanaerobaculia bacterium
TCGACGGCAACAACCTGCTCGGCGCCATGCGCGTTGACCGTCACGCGGAGGAGCCCAAGCGCAACCTCCTGCGGCTCCTGGCTGGCTTCGCCCGGGCCAGGCGCACGCGTGTCACCTGCATCTTCGACGGCCCGGAGCCGGGCAACTTTGGCCGCCATCTCGGCGCCGTCACGGCGCTCTTCAGCGGTACCCGTTCGGCCGACGATCTGATCGCCGAACGGGCGTCGCAGGGGAGAGGCTGGAGCGTCGTCACAAGTGACCGGCAGCTCTCGGCGCGCATCCAGCGGCGGCAGGTGGAAGTCGTCGAGGCCAACGTCTTCATCCGGCAGATGGAGGAGTCGGCGAGCGGGGAGGAAGGGGGAGGGGACGACTGGGAGTCCTGGTTCAGCGACCCGAAGAACCGGATGGATTTTTAATGTCGGCAGGCCGACATTGATTGTAAGTCTCAAAACAGCAGCAATTTAGCTTGCACTATTTTCATGTCGGCGACGGGGAAGTTTCTGTCCGGCATCGTGTTATCCCCCTCGCGTGAAGCGACTCGGAGGATCGCGGCAGGTAACACTGTCGAGGAAAGTCCGAACTCCTACGGGCAGCAGGCTGGCTAACGGCCAGGCGTGGTGATGCGACGGAAAGTGCAACAGAAAACAAACCGCCAAACGGCTCACCGCAAGGTGAGACGAGGTAAGGGTGAAACGGTGCGGTAAGAGCGCACCGCGTCGCACGCGAGTGTCGACGGCACGGCAAACCCCCTGCGGAGCAAGACCAAATAGGGGCACCATGGGACCGCCCGTTCCCGTTACGAGTGCCCGGGTAGGTTGCTCGACCGCCGCGGTAACGCGAGCGGCAGATGAATGATCCTCACCCCGGCAACGGGGAACAGAATTCGGCTTACAGGGTCGCTTCACGCTTTTCGCTCGCGCTGCCGCGCGAGCGGTTGTTGGTTGTTGGTTTTTGGTTTTTGGAGCTGCGCCGACGCCGAGATCGTTGCAAAGGACCGAGCCAAACCGACAACCAGAAACCAACAACCAATAACGCCTTTCCGTTTTATCCTCCCCCCGCATGCTGACGCCTCCTCGCGCTCTGCCGCCCAACGGGCACATCGCCGTCCTCGCTGCTTCCGGTCCGTCCACGCTCGATCGCATTGAAATAGCGCAGCGCAGTCTTGAAGAGCGCGGGTATCGGGTGACGCTGGCGGAGAACATCGGCAGGCGGCATCGCGGGTATCTGGCGGGGACGGATGAGGAGCGGGCGGAGACGGTGAACCGCTACCTCCGGGATCCGCAGTTCGATGCTTACTTCTTCGCTCGTGGCGGCTATGGGGCGATGCGCATACTCGACCGGCTGGACTACTCGGCCATCGTCGAGAACCCGCGGCCGGTGGTGGGCTTCTCCGACATCACGGCCATTCATCAGGCCATGGCGGTGCAGGCGGGGGTGCGGGGGTTTCATGGGCCGATGCTCAACCTCGACTTCCATGACGGCCTTTCGCCGGAGATCGACCGCTGGCTGTGGGCAGTGCTGTCGGGCGAGGCTCCGTTGACCTGGCAACTCGAGGCCGACGATGTGCTGATTCCGGGGGAGGCCGAGGGGACGCTGTTCGGCGGGTGCCTGGCGTTGACGGACTCCCTCGTCGGCACTCCGTACGACTTCTGGATCGACGGCGGGATCTGGTTCTGGGAGGACGTCGACGAGCCGGTTTACCGCCTCGACCGTATGTTGACCCACCTCCACCTTTCGGGCAGAATGCAGAGCATCCGAGGTGTGGTCATCGGCAAGCTGAGAGGGTGTGGGGACGAGCCGGAACTGCTCGCTTTCCTCCGCGAATTCTTCGAGCCCTATCGAATCCCAGTCGTGCGCAACCTTCCGTTCGGGCATTTCGGAGACAACCTCCTGATGCCGATCGGGACTGCTGTACGCCTCAGCACGTCCGACCGTACTCTCGTCATGACCGAGCCAGCGGTCCTGCGATGAACGAGATCCCGACAGGAATGAAGGCAGTCTTCAAGACCACCGGTGGCGGCACCGGCGGGAAAGATCCGCTCAAAGACTCCCAGCTCCACTTCAACGCAGGCGAGCGCATCTTCTCCCAGGGTGAGCTCGGCACCGAGATGTTCATCATCCAGGAAGGCGAAGTCGAGATCGTCAAGCACATCGGCGGCGAATCGCACACCCTCTCCCGTCTGGAGAAAGGCGACTTCTTCGGCGAGATGGCCATCCTCGAGGCGCTTCCGCGGACAGCCGACGCCGTCGCCGCGACCGAAGTGAAAGTCGTCGCCATCAGCGGCTCGCGGTTCGACGAGATGCTCCGCAAGAACCCGGAGATCGCCGTCCGCATCATCCGCAAGTACTCCAAGCGGCTGCGTGAAGCGAATGCTCTACTCGAGCGTCTGGTCGGGCGGGAAGTCGACGCCGAGCATGCCGCCCTCGACGCCACCGTCGTCGCCCCTACGGAGAAAGCCACCCGTCACCGGCTCGTCGATCTGGCCACCGGCACCGCCTTCTTCTTCAGCCAGGGGGACGAGACGACCATCGGCCGCGCCGACCCCGTCACCGGCATCCTGCCGGACATCGACCTCACGCCGGTCGACACCAACCGCTCCGTCTCCCGCCGCCACGCCAAAATCCTGCGCACCGGCCAGGACTACCACATCCTCGAGGAAGTCGGCACGGTCAACGGGACGTACGTCAACGACCAGCGCATCCCCACCGGCGTGCCGGTCACGATCCACAGCAACGACCAACTGAAGATCGGGCTGATCGCCATGAAGGCCGTGTTCGACTAGAGCCGCTTGCTTGACCATCACCCCTGAAACGCTCGTCACCTTCATCAAAGGAGTCGGTAAAGGACGGGCGGAGCTGCTCGCGGCCGCCGATATCCACACCGCCGCCGATCTCCTCTGGTTCTTCCCCTTCCGTTACGAGGACCGCCGCCATCCCGCCCGCATCGCCGATCTCTGGCGGTCGCTCGACCAGCCGGTCCTGATCCGCGGCCGGGTCGTCTCCGGTCAGGCCCGCGTCTCGCCGGTCAAACGCATGCGCCTCTTCGAAGCAGTGCTCGAAGACGGCACCGGTTCGGTCAAGCTGATCTGGTTCAATCAGGCCTTCCTCGCGGACCAGATTCAGCGCGGTGACCGGCTGGCCATTTACGGCATCCCGCGCACCGGCAAGGGTGCGCTGACCATCGAAAGCCCCGACTGGGAGAAGTTCGAAGGGGACGAAGAAGAGGAAGGGGTCATCGTGCCGATCTACTCGAAGATCGGCAACATCGCCCCGAAAGCGCTGCGCCGCATCGTCGACTCCGCGCTCGAAGCGCTCCCCCAGCTCGAGGATCCGATGCCCGCCGAGGTGCGCGAAAAACTCGGCGTCATGGGGCTGGCCGAAGCACTCCAGGCGCTGCATGCCCCTGCCGAGCTGCCCGAAGAGTTTCTTCGCCAGCGCTCACCCGCCCACCTGCGCGTCATCCTGCAGGAGTTCTTCACGTTCCAGCTCGCCCTGCGCGTGCGGCGTGCCCGGGAGGAAGTACAGAAGAAGAATCGCGTCATCACCATCGACGACAAGGTGCGCGAGGAGGTCAAACGCATCCTCCCGTTCAGGCTGACGGTTGCACAGAAACGTGTGCTGCGCGAGATCGCCGGCGACCTCCAGAAAGAGACGCCGATGTACCGCCTGCTGCAGGGGGACGTTGGCAGCGGCAAGACGATCGTCGCCCTCATCGCCGCCATCATCATGATCCGCAACGGCCACCAGGTGGCGCTCCTCGCGCCGACCGAGATCCTCGTCGAGCAGCACTACCAGCGCATCCGTCAATTACTTCACCATTCGGTCGTCACCGCGCGCGCCACCGGGTCGATGAAAGCGGGCGAGCGGCGCACGCTCATCTCCGGTCTGCGCGAAGGATTCATCCAGCTCGTGGTCGGCACGCACGCCCTCCTCGAGGAGAAGATCGCCTTCAAGTCCCTCGGCCTGGCCATCGTCGACGAGCAGCACCGCTTCGGCGTCGAGCAGCGCCAGAAGCTTTTCGCCAAAGGTGCGACCCCTGACATCCTGGTCATGACGGCCACGCCGATCCCTCGCTCGCTGGCGTTGGCCATGTACGGCGACCTCGAGCTGTCGGTCATCGACCAGCTCCCGCCCGGACGCCAGCGCATCGTCACCGCCGTGCGGACCTCGAATGAAGTGGAACGCGTCTACACCTTCATCGACGAACAAATCGACGGCGGCGCGCAGATCTACATCGTCCACCCGATCATCGAGGAGTCGGAGAAGACGAACCTCAAACCGCTGACGCAGGGCTTCGAGACCGTCAGCAAACGCTTCCCGAACCGCCGCGTGGAGATGATGCACGGCCGCATGACCGCCGTCGAAAAGGAGGAGGTCATGCAGCGCTTCAAGCGCGGCGAGGTCGACATCCTCGTGGCCACGACGGTCATCGAGGTGGGCATCGACGTCCCGAACGCCTCGATGATGATGATCGTCGACGCCGACCGCTTCGGCCTGTCGCAGCTCCACCAGTTGCGCGGGCGTGTCGGACGAGGCGAGCGCAAGTCGTACTGCGTGCTGGTGCGGGACGAGAAGACGAACCCCGAGGCCAGGGAACGGCTGGCGCTGTTCGCGGAGACGAAGGACGGGTTCGAGGTAGCGGACAGGGATCTACAGCTTCGCGGGCCGGGAGAGTTTCTCGGGACGCGGCAGTCGGGGGCGATGAAGTTTCGCTTCGGCCATGTGATCCGCGACTTCGATCTGATGGAGCAGGCCAGGGATCTGGCCATCGAGATGCTGGAACGGGAGGGCGTCGAGCGCGGCGAGCAGATCGCGCGGAAGCTGCTGGGCATGGACATCCCGGTGGCTACCGCGAAGGATTAGGGCGCACACGCCTGTGGCGACCGGACCGTACCACCCCAAACAGTGGAGGACGGACAATCTTGTCCGTCACGCGAGAAAGCAGCCACGAAGAGCATTGCCCGGGTGGCGTACTGACGCCATTTCTCGCGTGACGGACAGGATTGTCCGTCCTCCATTTGACCCAGCCCGCCTCGCGGGCGCCAGCGGTGTAGCCCCGGGCGCAAGCCCCAACGGCGTTCACTTTAGATGTGGGACAGACACTCTTGTCTGTCCCGTGCACCCGAAGGCCGCTTGTCTGGAGGAATGGACCTCGGGGGTGGGCCGGACAGACAGGAGTGTCTGTCCCACATGAGGCAACCTGGCGCCCGCCAAGGCGGGCTGCCACCGCCCAACCGCGTCTCAACCGGGAACCGCCGACCATGACTCCGCCCCACCCACGCGGGCCTGTTTTTTGCCCCCGCCACACGCGTGGTGAAAGCAGTAAGAACGTTTTTCGTCCTTCTCCTCCTCGTCAGTTGTCGCGACAAAGCAGAGCCTGAGGCCGCCGTCGCGCCGGTCAAAGTGGGGCCGCAGGATGCGGTCGTCGTGCGGCAGGAGCGCATTGCTACCGGGCCGACGCTCAGCGGGACCCTCACGGCCAAAGAAGAAGCAACCGTCCGCGCGCAGGTTGCGGGGTCGGTGACCGCCGTCTTTGCCCGGGAGGGGGAGACCGTCACGACCGGCAAGCTCCTCGCGCGCATCGATCCCGGCGCTCTCGGCGCAGCGCAGAGCTCGGCGCAGCAGGGCGTTGTCAGTGCCCGGGCCACCCTCGGCACGGCGCAGAAAGAGCAGGCGCGGCAGGAAGACCTGTTCCGGGCCGGCATCGTCTCCCGGCGCGACGTCGAGCTCGCCCGCCAGAACACCGCCAACGCCCGGGCCCAGCTCGCCCAGGCCGAGTCGATGGTCTCGCAGTCGCAGGAGCAGCTCGGCCATACGACCGTCACGGCGCCGATCGATGGCGTCATCAGCAGCCAGGCCGTGGCCGAGGGAGACGTCGTCCAGCCCGGCAGTGCCTTGTACACCATCGTCGACCTTGGCAGTCTCGAGCTGACTGCCTCGGTACCGAGTGACGAGCTCGGCGCATTGCGGGTCGGCTCGCCCGTCGAGTTCACCGTGACAGGTCTGCCGAACACGACCTGGCGCGGCGTCATCACCCGCATCAACCCGACTGCCGATCCGACCACACGCCAGATTGAAGTGTTCGTCGAGATCCCGAACGTCGAGCGGCGGCTCGTGGCCGGCCTCTTTGCCGAGGGGCGCATCGAGAGTATGTCCCGCGTCGGGCTGGTCGTGCCGTCCTCGGCCATCGACCGGCGCATGACCACGCCGTACGTCTCGGTGGTCCGCAACCGCAAAGTCGAGCGGGTGCAGGTCGTGCTCGGCATCCAGGATGAGAAGAAGGATCGGGTCGAGATCGTCAAAGGCGTACAGATCGGCGACGTCCTGCTGGTCGGTGCCGCGCAGCAACTGACGCCCGGGACGGTCGTGTCGCTCGATGCGGCGCTGACCTCCACCGAGGTGCCGGCGCAATGATCATCTCTGACGTTGCGATCAAAAAGCCCGTCCTGACGGTCGTGGCCATGCTGGCCCTCGTCGTCTTCGGGCTTTACGCCTTGTTCAAGCTGGAAGTCGACGAGTTCCCTGACATCGCCGCGCCGATCGTCTTCGTGGCCATTCCGTATCCCGGCGCCTCGCCCGAGCAGGTCGAGCGGGACGTCGTCGACCGCATCGAAGAACAGATCACCGCCATTGCCGGCATCGACGACGTCAACTCCGAGTCGATCGACGGCTTCGCCACCATCACCGCCATCTTCGACTACAGCAAGAACCCCGACCAGGCCGCGCAGGACGTGCGCGACGCCATCTCCGCCGTGCGTGGGCAGTTGCCGCAGGAGATGGAAGACCCGATCATCCGCAAATTCGATCCGAACGACATGCCCATCGTGTCGCTCGTGCTGTCGTCGCCGCGCCTGACCGGGGCTGAGATGACGCAGATCGCCGATCCCGGTATTACCAAGGAACTGCGGGGTATCGGCGGCGTCGCGCAGGTGACGGTCGTCGGCGCGATCGAGCGGGAGATCTCCATCAACGTCGATCCCGAGCGCCTCGCGGCGAACGGCGTCAGCGTCGCCGAGATCGTCGGAGCCGTGCAGCAGCAGAACATCTCCGCGCCGGTCGGCCGCGTCACCGCCGAACGGGAAGAACAGGCCATCCGTCTCCAGGGCCGGCTCGAGGACCCGAAGGACTTCGAGTCGATGGTCGTGGCCGATCGCGGCGGCAAGCTGATTCGCCTGGCCGACGTCGCCAGCGTGGCCGACGCCACCGCCGAGCCGCGCTCGGCGGCGACGCTCGACGGCGTGCAGGCGGTCGGCATCGAGATCACGAAGGCCAAAGGCTACAGCACCGCGGCCGTGGCCAACGCCGTGAAGGCGCGCATCGCGCAGATCGAGAAGACGCTGCCGGCCGGCACGCGGCTGCAGGTCATCAAGGATGCGGGCGAGCGGGTCACGGAATCGGTGAAGAACGTCCAGGAAGCGCTCGTCGAAGGAGCCGTCCTGACGGTGCTGGTCGTCTTCCTCTTCCTCAACTCCTGGCGCTCGACCGTCATCACCGGCCTGGCGCTGCCGGTCTCGGTGCTGGCCGCCTTCATCCCGGTGCTCGCCTTCGGGTTCACCCTCAACACGATGTCGCTCCTCGGCCTATCGCTGGCCATCGGCATCCTCATCGACGACGCCATCGTCGTGCGCGAGAACATCGTCCGCCACGTGGAGATGGGGAAGGACCACGTCACCGCGGCCCACGAGGGGACGGACGAGATCGGCCTGGCCGTCGCGGCGACGACCTTCTCGATCGTGGCGGTCTTCGTCCCCGTCGCCTTCATGGGCGGCATCGCCGGCCAGTGGTTCGCGCCGTTCGCGCTGACGATCGCCTGCGCCGTGCTCGTCTCGCTCTTCGTCTCCTTCTCGCTCGATCCGATGCTGTCGGCCTACTGGCCCGATCCGCAGATCGAGTCACACGAGAAGCGGGGGCCGATCTCGCGCGTCCTCGACCGCTTCAACAAGTGGTTCGACCGGATGGCGCTGAAGTACCGCGGCATCGTGGCCTGGGCGCTCGACCACCGCTGGATCATGGTCGGCATCATCGCGGTCTCGTTCATCGGCGCCATCGCCCTGCAGGCTACGGTGGGCGGGTCGTCCTTCGCGCCGGAGAGCGACCAGAGCGAGATCACGATCACGGTGGAGACGCCGCCCGGCTCGTCACTCGACTACACACGGCTGAAGGCGGAGGAGATCGCCGCCGTAGCCCGCCGCTATCGGAACGAGGTGAGCCACACCTACGTGTCCATCGGTTCGAGCGACGGCTCGGGCTCGATCGACAGCGGCAGCATCTTCGTGAAGCTGAAGAAAAAGAAGGAGCGCGAGCGCTCGCAGCAGGAGCTCGAGGCCGTGCTGCGTAAGGACATCAAGAGCATCGCCGGCGCGACCGCCTACCTGGCGGCGAGCGGCCCGGGCGGCGGTGGCGGCAAAGCCATTCAGGTGCAGGTGCGCGGCGAGGACATCGACGTGCTGACGACCGTCGCCGAGCAGCTCGCCGCGAACATCGCGAAGATCCCGGGAGCGGCGGACGTCGGCCTCTCCACGCGCGGCCGCAAACCGGAGCTGGAGATCACGATCGACCGCCCGCTGGCGGCGACGCTGGGGCTGAACACCGCCCAGATCGCCCAGTCGCTGCGGCCGGCCTTCGCCGGCATCGACGCGGGCGACTGGGTCGACCCGACCGGCCGGACGCGCGACGTCACGGTGCGTCTCGATCCCGCGTCACGCGAGCGCATCGGCGACGTCGAGAACCTGCCGTTGCTCGTCCGCTCCAGCGGCGCGGCCGCGGCTGCCGCCGCTGCGTCGGCTCCGATGGGCGCAGCCGGCGCCGGCGCGGCCGGGATGGGCGCGTCCCCCGGCGCGGCGGCGCAGACGATTCCGCTCAGCCAGGTGGCGTCGGTGAAGCGGGGCTACGGCCCGGCCGAGATCAGCCACCTCGATCGCGACCGCATCATCACCGTCGGCGCGAACGTCGAAGGACGCCCGTTCAGCGACGTGGCCAGGGAGATGACCGGCATCATCGACCGCATGCAGGTGCCGCAGGGAGTCGTGATCTCCCAGGGCGGCGAGGTCGAGAGTCAGAACGAGGTCTTCGGCGGCATCTTCGCCGCGCTCGCGCTGGCGGTGCTGCTCATGTACCTGATCCTGGTCGTGCAGTTCGGATCGTTCCTCGATCCGATCGCCATTCTCGTCTCGCTGCCGCTCTCGCTGATCGGGGTCGTGCTGACGCTCATCATCACCGGCGACACGCTCAACATCATGAGCCTCATCGGCGTCATGCTGCTGATGGGCATCGTCGCCAAGAACGCCATCCTGCTGATCGACTTCGCCAAGTGGAACCACGAGAAGGGGATGCCGCTCCGCGAAGCGCTGATCGAAGCAGGGCACGTGCGGTTGCGCCCGATCCTCATGACCACGCTGGCCCTGATCGCCGGCATGCTCCCGGTGGCCCTCGGCTACGGCGAAGGCGCCGATTTCCGCGCGCCGCTGGGACGGGCGGTCATCGGCGGGACCATTACGTCGACGCTGCTCACGCTGCTCGTGATCCCCACGGTCTACGAGATCCTCAGCGGCTGGCGCTCGAAGCTCGGCGCGCTGGTGAAGCGCAAGCGGCATGGGCATGGGGCCGTGGAGCCGGCAGGGAGTTGATAAAGTTTGGCGTGCGGCGGCGATGCTTCATCAACCGCCGCTTTCCTACAGCGGAAGCGTCGAGCTTCCGCCTCTGTCTGGTGCGCCACCCAGGCCGCAGCTCGCCGCTGCGGCTATGGGAAAGCGGCAGCTGATGAGGCGCCGCTGCCGCACTCCAAACTACTTCCAGGTGTCTCGGCAGAATCGCGGACAGACAAGAGTGTCTGTCCCACATTTGGTTTGCCTGTGGTACGCAAAGCCGCAGATCGTCCCGTTCGCCGAACGCGCCAGCGACGCCCCGCCCACCCTCGGGTCTGACCCCCACCGGGCCCCGGGCTCCGAACCCCCATGCTACACTCCCGCCTCCTTAACGCCACCCCTTGTGAGCTTCGATTGAACCAGTCTCCTCAGTACCTACTCAGCGAGCGGCGCGAGCAGCTCGGGCTTCGATGACGATGGCGGACGAAGAGCAGAGCGAAGCCGTCGAGACTGCGCCGCCCGTACCCCAGCAGGGGCCGGCGATGGAGGAGCTCGAGGAGTCGACGGCGTACAAGGTGACGCTGCCGAAGTTCCACGGGCCGCTCGACCTCCTGCTCCATCTCATCAAGAAGCATGAGATCGACATCTACGACATCCCCATCGTCCTGATCACCGAGCAGTACAACGCCTATCTCAATACGATGACGGCGCTCGACCTCGACGTCGCCGCCGACTACATCTACATGGCGGCGGTGCTGATCAACATCAAGTCGCGCTTCCTGCTGCCGCGCGATGAAGACGACGAGACGATCGAGGATCCGCGCAAGGAGCTGGTCGACCGGCTCGTGGAGTACCAGCGCTACAAGGCGGTCGCGGAATCGTTCGCGGAGATCGACGTGCTGCGCATGGGCGTCTGGCCGCGCCCCCCGGTGCCGCTGCCGGGCAACGACGAGCCGACCGAGATCGACATGAGCGAGGTGTCGCTCTTCGATCTCATCGACGCTTTCCGCACGGCGCTCTCCCGTTACCGGCAGAACCACCCGCAGGCGATCGAGCTGCAGCGCACCCGGCACAAAGTCGGGGAGAAGATGCACGAGATCTATGACAAGCTGCAGGAGAAGTCGCCGCTCCGCCTGCAGTGGCTCCTGGAAGGACGCGACCGCAACGAGTTGATCGCCGTCTTCCTCGGCATGCTGGAGCTCGTCCGCCTCGGCGGCATCTCCCTGCAGCAGGGCGACAACTTCGGTGAGATCCTGATCTCGAAGAGCGAGTCGGAGATCGATCGCGAGACCTTCAAGCTGTTCGACGACATGTGAGAAAGAGCGGGCAGCAGGGATTCAGGCTCCAGCCACCGCCAACTGCCAACCGCCTAGTGATTCAACTGATATGTGAGAGAGAGTTAACAGTGGGCAGTTTGCAGTGGGCAGCGGTTTCGGTCTCCACTGCCAACCGCCAACTGCCAACCGCCTACTGATTCAAATCATGGAAATCAACGAACTGCGCGCGGCCCTCGAGGCCATCCTTTTCATCAGCAGCGATCCGGTGAAGATCGACGATCTGGCCGAATCGTTTCCCGAGGAGGGGAGGGAGGCCATCGCCGCGCAGCTCGAAGAAGTGCGGCGCAACCTCGAGACGAGCGTCGGCGGCTTCATGCTCGAACAGACCGCGGGCGGCTGGCGGTTCGCCACGCGTCCCGAATACGACTCGGTGCTGAAGAAGTACTTCGCCAAGAAAGGGGAGAACCGCCTCTCCATCGCCGCCCTGGAGACGCTGGCCATCATCGCGTACCGCCAGCCGGTCACGGCGCCGGAAGTGTCGGAGATCCGCGGCGTCAACACCACGGGCGTCATCCGCACGCTGCTCGAGCGGCGCATGATCCGCGTGGCCGGACGCAAGAACGTCGTCGGCAGTCCGTTCCTCTATCGCACCACGAAAGAGTTCCTCATTCACTTCGGCCTGAACGACATCCGCGACATGCCGCGCCTCGAAGAGTTCGGCGATCTGATCGGCGAGAGCATCAACGACGATCTCGTCGCCGCCATCAACAACGCCGAAGTCGGAGGCGAGGGCACGCCCATCCTGCCGGACGACGGCACGACTTTCGAAGAGACCGCGGGGGAGTTGGGCGGCAGGCAGTTGGGCGGTTGGGCGGAGAGCACCCACCCGGCCGACGCACCTGCTGAAACCGATCACCGCCCAACCGCCCAACCGCCAACCGCCCAACCAGACGACATGACTGAAGAATCGTCGAGTGAAGTTGATGAGCGTCAGTTAGAATCCGGCAGCGAGCCGAAACAAGACTGATGGAACAGGAGCGACTGCAGAAGATCATCGCCCACGCCGGCTTCGCGTCACGACGTGAAGCGGAGACGATGATTCGGGAGGGACGGGTCACGGTGAACGGCCGCGTCGTCACCGAGCTCGGTTCCCGCGCCGACGCCAGTCGCGACCACGTCAAGGTCGACGGCAAGTTGATCACCCGCGCCGAAGACCATCGCTACATCCTCCTCTACAAGCCAAAGGAAGTGATGACCACGGTCGAGGACCCGCAGGGGCGCCGCACCGTCATCGATCTGATCAAAGGTGTGCGCGAGCGCATCTACCCGATCGGCCGGCTCGACTATCAGTCCGAAGGGCTGATCATCCTGACGAACGACGGCGACCTCGCCTTCAAGGTCTCGCATCCGAAGCATGGCTCGGTCAAGACGTACCACGTGAAGGTGCGCGGCGTTCCCGATCCGCGGCTCGTCGAGAAGCTCGAGCGCGGCATCACGATCGACGGCAAGCGCACCCTCCCGTGCGAGATCGGCCGGATGAAGACGACCGGCAAAGGCGAAGAGGAAGGCAACTCCTGGTTCGAGGTGAAGCTGCGCGAAGGACGGACGCAGCAGATCCGTAAGATGTTCCAGGTGGTCGGACACCCGGTGTCGAAGCTGCGCCGCGTCGCCATCGGGCCGCTCTCGGATCCGAAGCTCGGACCGGGCGACTGGCGCGAGCTGACGCCGCGCGAAGTGAAGATGCTCGAGACGATGCAGGAGCCGCCGGTGCGCCACGTCCGTGCGCCGCGTAAAGCCGCCGGCACCTCGGCGAAGAAGGCCCCCTCGACGCGCGCGGCCAAGGGCTCGAAAGCGGCAGGCGCCAAGGCCGGGTCGAAAGCGGCAGGTTCGAAAGCCACGCCGTCCAAAGCACGCACCACCAAAGCGCCGGCCAAGCGCGCCGCCGCCGCCACGCGCCGGGAAACACCTCCGCGCCGCGACGCGTCGGCTCCGGCCCGCAGGGAAGCGCCGGCGCGTCGCGAGACGTCCGCGCGCCGCGAGGCCCCGAAGCGCCGCGACGCCGGGAGCAGCACGCGGCGCGAGGCGGGAAGCGGCACACGGCGTGAAGCCGGCGGCGCTCGCCGCGAGACGGCAGGCAGCCGCCGCGAATCGACGGGCGACAAGAAGCCGCGCAAAGCCCCCGCGCGGAGCCGCGCCTCGCGATGAGCCTCATCGTCGCGATCGACGGCCCGTCGGGCGTCGGCAAGACGACGACCAGCAAGCTCGTCGCCCGCGAGCTCGACATCCCCCACATCGACACCGGCGCCATGTACCGCGCCATCGGTCTGGCCGCGGCGCGCAAGGGCATCGACGTGAAGCACGACGAGCCGTCGCTGGCCGACCTCGCGTCCTCCTCGCAGATCGAGTTCATCCCGGGGGAGCCGCCGCACGTGCTCCTGGATGGGGAAGACGTCACCGGCCTGATTCGCACGAACGAGATCAGCATGGCCGCCAGCCACGTCTCCGCCTTCCCGGTCATCCGCCGGTTGCTGGTGAAGCTGCAACAGGACCTCGGCCGGAAGAGCGGCGGCGTCCTGGAAGGGCGGGACATCGGCACGAAGGTCTTCCCCGAGACCCCGCACAAGTTCTTCCTCACGGCCCGCCCCGAGGTCCGCGCCGAGCGTCGCCACCGGGAGTTGCAGGCCAAAGGCACCGACGTGCCGCTCGAAACCGTGCTCGCTGAGACCAGGCAGCGCGACGAACAGGACTCGTCCCGCGCCGAATCCCCGCTGACCTACGACGAGAGCTACACCGTGATCGACACCTCGGACATGACCATTGAAGAGGTAGTCCAGACGATCGTCGGCTCCGTCCGGGGCTGAATCTCGGTGTGCGGTGGCGCACGCCACCGCTCTTCTATACGTG
>DASWMP010000262.1:0-5547 GCA_036399695.1 Thermoanaerobaculia bacterium
TCGAGCTCGACGCCCCAGGTGCCGTAGCGCTTGGCGGTCGTGCTCGCCGCGGGCGTGGCAGGGGTGGAGGTGGCATCCTCTCCGGTCTCGAAGAGGGCGAATCGGGTGCAATCACTGTCGAGGCAGCGCTCGCTGGCGCCCGCGGCAGTGGTAAACAGCGTAATCGCGGCGAGTGCAATCGCCGGTACTGAAGACCTGAAGCTCATCAAATTGGTTTTCCTCCGCGTGTTGGGACCATGGAAAACAGGCCACTGGGGCGGGAAATGCCACTTGGAGCGGGCCCCGACACCCGCGCCCTAATCCGCCCTATAATCCGGCGCGGCCATGCCTCCAGCACGCTTGATCCTTGAAGACGGAACTCTCTACGAAGGCGAGTCCTTCGGCTCCACCGAAACTTCCATCGGCGAGGTGGTGTTCAACACCTCCCTCACCGGGTACCAGGAGATCGCCACCGATCCGTCGTACCGGTTCCAGATCGTCGTCATGACGTATCCGCACATCGGGAACTACGGGATCGAGCAGCTCGTGGCCCAGAGCGAGACGCCGCAGGTGGCGGGGTTCGTCGTTCGGGACGTCATCGACGAGCCGTCGAGCTCGCGCTCGGAGCTGTCGCTCTCGGAGTACTTCCGCCGCGCGCGCGTCCCCGGCATCGCCGGGATCGACACGCGTGCGCTGACCCGCAAGATCCGCAACGAAGGCGCGATGCGGGGGATCATCACGACCGATGCGGCGCGCGACGCCGGCTCGCTCGTGGAGGAGATCCGCCGCGCGCCGTCGATGGCGGGGCTCGACCTCGTGCAGCGCGTCACGGCGCTGCGGCCTTACTCGTTCGACGAGACGCCGCCCGAGCACCGCAGGCGCGTGGCCGTCTACGACTTCGGCGTCAAGCGCGACATCCTTCGCCAGCTCAACAAGGCCGGCTGCGACGTCACGGTGTTTCCGGCGACGACGCACGCCGACGAGATCATCAACCACAAGTTCGACGGCGTGCTGCTCTCCAACGGCCCCGGCGATCCGGAGCCGGTCACGTACGCGCAGGAGAACATCCGCGCGCTGGTCGGCAAGGTGCCGATCTTCGGTATCTGCCTCGGGCACCAGCTCCTCGGCCTCGCGCTGGGCGGCAAGACCTACAAGCTGAAGTTCGGCCATCGCGGCGGCAACCATCCGGTCAAGGACCTCCGCAGCGGCCGCATCGAGATCACGGCCCAGAACCACGGCTTCTCCGTCGACGCGGATTCGCTGAGCGAGAACGACGTCGAGTACACGCACGTCAATCTCAACGACCAGACGCTGGAAGGCTTCCGCCACCGGCGCGAGCCGGCCATCGCCGTGCAGTACCACCCGGAAGCGGCCCCCGGACCGCACGACTCGTTCTATCTCTTCGGTGATTTCGTCCAGATGATGGACGACTGGAAGAAGAGATGAAGAAGCTGGTTGCCGCGCTGTTGGTCTTCCTGACGGCGACGGCAGCCGCGGTGGCGCAGGACAGCGTGCCGGTCCCGCGCAGGCCGAAAACGTACGTCACGGACCGGCCGAAGGTCCTGTCGAAGGAGACGCGCGAACGGCTGGAAACGAAGCTCTCGGACTTCGACGAGGAGACGACCAACCAGGTGGTGGTCTGGATCGGCTCGACGCTGCCGGCGGACGTGACGATCGAGGAGTACGCCAATGCCTCGGCCAATCTCTGGGGCATCGGCCAGAAGGAGAAGAACAACGGCGTCCTGCTGATGATCTTCGTGAAGTCGCGGAAGATGCGCGTGGAGGTAGGCGACGGCATTCGCGACCGTCTCAGCGACGCCCGCGCGGCGGAGATCCTCGAGGAGATGAAGCCGGCGCTGCGCGCCAGCGACTACGACACGGCCGTGAGCACGGCCACGGATTCGATCGTGCAGGCGCTCGTCCCACCGCCACCACCGCCACCTCCACCGCCGGCGCCCGTCCGCGTGCAGGCAGTCGCCTCGTCGCGGCCGGCGGCGGCCGCGGAGTCGTCGGGTGCCGCGCTGGCGGTCGGCTGCAGCGTCATCGTGGTGATCGGCGCGCTCGGTCTGGCGGTCATCCTCGCCATCACGAAGGGTTTGAGCGGCGTCGGAAGCAGCCCGTCCGGCGGCCCGACGAGCGGCACGACCTTCGGCTCCTCAGGAAGCGTCCATCACTATCACCACCGCACCGGCTGGGGATGGGGCACACCGCGCAGGCAGGAAGTCACGCACCGCCACCACCACACCACCAGCAGCTTCTTCGGCAGCGGCTCTTCGCCCAGCTCGAGCAGCGATGACGATGATCGCGGGAGCAGCAGTAGCAGTAGTAGTAGCGGTGGGAGCAGCAGCAGCGGCGGCGGCTTCAGCGGCGGCGGCGGCTCGAGCAGCGGGGGTGGGGCGTCGGGGAGCTGGTGAGCTCGAAGTGCGGGTGAGACAGCTTTGCTGCCGCACTCCATGCTCAGCGGCGCGGTCTGCGCCTAAAACCCCTGCTCGGTGTGATCGCCGAAGGTCTCGCGGAGCGTGTTCACGATCTCACCGATGGTGCACTCGTGGCGCACCGCATCCACGATGAACGGCATCAGGTTCTCCGTGCCTTTCGCGGCGCGATCGAGCGCGGCCAGTGCAGCGGCTACATCGCCCTTGCGGGCGGCGCGGAATGCCGCCAGGCGCGCCACCTGCTCGCGTTCCACGCTCTCGTCGATGGTCATGATCGGCAGGCTCGTGCCTTCGCCGTCGATGAAGTCGTTCACGCCGACGACGATCGCTGCCTTCGTTTCCAGCGCGCGCTGGGCCAGGTAGGCGGATTCGCCGATCTCGTGCTGCATGAAGCCGGTCTCGATCGCGGCGAGCGCGCCGCCCATGCCGTCGATCTTCTCGATGAGGGCGCGGGCTTCGCGCTCGAGGTCGAGCGTCATGGCCTCGACGGCGTACGAGCCGGCCAGCGGATCGGCGCTCGTGGCGATACCGCTTTCGTGGGCGAGCACCTGCTGCGTGCGCAGCGCGATCTTCACCGACTCCTCGGTCGGCAGCGCCAGCGCTTCGTCGCGGCTGTTCGTGTGCAGGGACTGGCAGCCGCCCAGCACCGCGGCCATGGCCTGGTAGGCCACGCGGATGACGTTGTTCTCCGGCTGCTGCGCCGTGAGCGTCGAGCCGGCGGTCTGGGCGTGGAAGCGCAGCGCCAGCGAGCGGGGATCGCGGGGGGCGTAGCGCTCGCGCATCAGCGTCGCCCACAGCTTGCGCGCCGCCCGGAACTTGGCCACCTCTTCGAGGAAATCGTTGTGCGAGTTGAAGAAGAAGGAGATGCGTGGCGCGAACGAGTCGACGTCCAGCCCGCGCTCGACGGCAGACTGCACGTACTGCAGGCCGTTGGCGAGCGTGAAGGCGATCTCCTGCACGGCCGTCGAACCGGCTTCGCGGATGTGATAGCCGGAGACGGAGATCGTGTTCCAGCGCGGCACCTTCTGCGCGCAGAACTCGAAGATGTCGGTCACGATGCGCAGCGACGGCGCCGGGGGGAAGATGTACGTCCCGCGGGCGGCGTACTCCTTGAGGATGTCGTTCTGGATCGTGCCGGAGAGCTTCGACCAGTCGGTGCCGCGGCGCTCGGCCACGACCAGCAGCAGCGCGAGGAGGATCGACGCCGGGGCGTTGATCGTCATGGAGATCGAGACCTTCTCCAGCGGGATGGCGTCGAGCAGCGTCTCCATGTCCGCGATCGAATCGATGGCCACGCCGACCTTGCCGACCTCACCGCGAGCCCGTCCGTCGTCCGAATCCATCCCGATCTGCGTCGGCAGGTCGAAAGCGACGGAGAGGCCGGTGGTGCCGCGCTCGAGGAGATAGCGATACCGCTGGTTCGATTCGGCAGCCGTCGAGAAGCCGGCGTACTGGCGCATCGTCCAGAGCTTGCCGCGGTACATCGACGCCTGCGGCCCGCGCGTGTAGGGAAAGGCGCCGGGATCGCCGAGGTCGTGGGCGGGATCGAAGTCGCGTCGAGTGAGATCGTCGGGCGTGTAAAAAACGGGGCGGCTGTCGGTCATTGGCGGCGGTAATGTACAACGAGAGTTGGCAGTTGGCGGTTGGCGGTAGGCAGGAGATCGAGATCGTCGTCCTCAGCGATGCCGGGGCCGCTCGCGGCCTGGTCGGCCCTCTTCTGCCAACCGCCAACTGCCAACCGCCAACTGAACGCTATAATCGCCCGGCTTTCGACGATGGCCCTCAGCGGAAACCTCAGAACCATGCTCCCGGGCGACCTGCTCCAATGGCTCAGCCTGGGGCAGAAGACCGGGACGCTCTTCGTGAGCAACGGCAGCGTCGAGAAGAAGATTTTCTTCCGCAACGGCCGCGTGATCTCCTCCGCGTCGAACGATCCGCGCGAATACCTCGGGCAGTTCCTCATGAGCCACGGCTACCTCACGGAGCCGGAGCTGAAGAAGGCCATGGAGGTCCAGCAGCAGTCGGCCATCCTCCTCGGCAAGATCCTGGTGATGATCGAGGTCATCACCGAGCCCGATCTCCAGCGCCTCATGCGCCTCAAAGCCGAGGAAGAGATCTACGACATCTTCCTCTGGTCGGACGGCGACTTCCGCTTCATCGACGACGAGCTGCCGCAGATGGAGATGATCCCGCTGCAGGTCGACGTCACCGGCATCATCATGGAAGGGACGCGCCGCTTCGACGAATGGGGCCGCCTCCGCGAGCTGATCCCGAACGAGACGCTGATCCCCGAGCTGCTCAAGCCCGTCGACAACCCCGACGAGCTGGAGGAAGTGCAGGCGCCGATCGTCAAGGCCATCGACGGACGGCGCACCATCGCCGAGATCGTGCTGGAGAGCCGGTCCTCGTCGTTCATCGTATCGTCAACGCTCTACACGCTCGTCCGCCACGGCTACGTGAAGCTGATCGACCCGAAGGCGAAGGTCGAGGACGTCTTCGTGATGCCGGTGGCGCCGGTTGCTGCCGCGGTCGCGCCGGGCGGCTCGGGGGAGTTCAACGAGGACGACGAGATCGCGATGATGCTCAACGCGGCGCAGAACGCGCTGCGCAACAAGGACTACGAGAAGACGCAGCGCCTGCTGAAGGCGGCGCAGAACCTCGATCCGACGCATCCGAAGGTGCGCAACGCCATCAAGGGCGCGGAGACGGTGATCCGCAACGAGCTGCGCAACCACGGCGTGATCGAGACGAAGGTCCCCCGCGTGAGCAAGCCGTTCGAAGAGATCACGCAGATGAACTTCTCCCCCAACGAGGGCTTCATCCTCTCCCGCATCAACGGCACGTGGGACATCGGCTCGCTGATCAAGATCAGCCCGATCCGCGAGACCGACGCCATGCTGATTTTTTACAAGCTGTGGCGCGACGGGATCATCGCGCTGGCGTAGAGAAGCGGTTGGCGGTTGGCAGTTGGCGGTTGGCAGTAGAAACCGCACCAAACGCGGCGCCGGTAATTTGTATCACCGCTAAGCACCTTTGACCCGGGAGAGCGGCCCCACGAAACGAAATCACGGCGCCTGCAGCTCGTGCTTTTGCCACTGCCAACCGCCAACTGCCAACCGCCAACTGTTTCGCT
>DASWMP010000263.1:0-18568 GCA_036399695.1 Thermoanaerobaculia bacterium
CAGCTCGTCCGGCTCCGCAACATCGATGACGTCGTACGGGAAGGTCCGAAGCCGGAGCTTGCGGGTACGGCGAGAGAGCGGTTTCCCGGAGCTCGGGTGTGCCGTCGAGAAGGCAATGGCTTCCTGCAGGTCGCGTTCGAAGCGGTCACCCAGCCCCTCGCGTTGCTCATCGAAGTACGTGACGGCTTCGTCCACTTCGACGGATGCGGGCCGGAGAAACCGAACGCGCATCACTTCCTGCGCGAACGGAGCCTCGCGAAGACTTCCTCGGCCGAGACCGCGTCGATCGCCCCGGCCTTGTACGCGTCATAACGGCGCTCGGCTTCCTCAGCCCAGAGCTGGTCGTGCTCTGCCTCCGAGAGATCGTCGAGGCTCTCGAGCAGCCGGCTGGCCAGCTCCGCCCGTGCAGTGCTCGGCAGCTCGAGCAACTCCGCCGTAATCTCTTCCAAATCGCGGCTCATGTCCTGATTTTAACGCCACTCGGGTCCGAGCAGCGGAGCACGGACAACGGACAACGGAAAACGGACAACTTCCTCTCTCCCCCGTGAGGGACTTCCCCCCGGTTCTGCGCGATCCCTTCCAGAAGGAGCTATCAGCACAATGCGTCGAGGTCTCGTTTTTCTGTTCGTGTGTCTTCTTTCCACAGCGATGTTCGGCCAGTCGGCCGATCAGGCGATCATCTCGGTGACGGAATCAGCCGATCCGGTCGTGCCGGGCGTCAACTACACCTATACGATCCAACTGCAGAACAACGGACCGAATGCGGCCACGAACGGCGGGGTGAACATCGCCCTCGATGGCTTGATCGAGCCGGTCTCCACCTCGGCGCCGGCCGGCTGGACCTGCAGCTCGCCGGCGCAGGTCATGACCTGCTCCACGCCGTCGTTTGCCAGCGGCGCCAGCGCGACCATCGTCCTGACGGCTCGCGTCTACGAGCACCGGCTGAACTTCCCGGACGGTTCAGTGACGGCGAACTTCAGCACGGCCGGCGTGACGCCCGACCCGAACGCCGCCAATAACAATCTGCAGGTGACGACGGCCTGGAACTCGCCGCAGATCGATCTCTCGCTGACCGTCACGGACTCGCCCGATCCGGTCGGGCCGGACGGCAACATCACCTACACCATCCCGGTGACGAATGCCGGACCCGACACCGCTACGACTGTCAATTTCAACGCCTTCAACAACGGCACGCTCCAGTTCCAGTCGCTGACGGCTCCGGTGGGCTGGACCTGCATCACGCCGGCCGTCGGCGGCAATCCCACCCTCACCTGCTCCACGCCGAGCTTCGCGCCCGGTACGGTGAATTTCACGATGGTCGTCAAAGCCGATGACGACGTCATCGGCATCAGAGACGGCACCGTGCAGATGGTCTTCAACGTCAACGGCACCGGCGACGACACGAACGACAACAATAACCAGGAGCTCGAGGAGACGGCCTATGTGACGCCGAACGCCGACCTCTCGGTGACGGTCACGGACAGCCCCGATCCGGTCGCGCCGGACGGCGACATCACCTTCACGGCCCAGGTGCTGAACTCCGGCCCCGACGCCGCGCAGAACGTCCAGTTCAACGTCTATAACAACAACACGCTGCGCTTCCGGTCCGCGACCGCGCCGGCCGGCTGGACCTGCACCTTCCCGGCGGTCGATGGCGCGCCCCCCTTCACCTGCAGCATTCCCAGCCTGCCGAGCGGCGGGACCGGCACGTTCACCGTCGTCCTCCGCGCCTACCAGTCGGTCAACGGCATCAATGACGGCACGTTCTTCACCTCGTTCTCGGTCGGCAGCCTCAAGACCGAGGATCCGGTTCCGGAGAACAACACCGAGACGGAGACGACGCTGTACTCCACCCAGGACGCCGACGTCGCCATCACCTCGGCGACTGACTCGCCGGACCCGGTGGTGAACGGCGGGACCCTCACGTACCAGGTGACGGCCGCAAACGCCGGTCCCGACACAGCGACGAACATGCAGGTGACGCTGGCCTCCTCGCCGCACCTCACGTTCCAATCCGTCACCGCCCCCGCCGGCTGGAGCTGCACGACCCCGGCAGTCGACGCCGTGGGGGCGACGATCTGCACGATCGCGAGCTTCCCTTCGGGCGGCACCGCGAACTTCACGCTCGTGACGGAGCTCGTCCACAGCGGCGCGGGCGGCACCCTGCAGTCGACTTTCCAGGCCCACAGCAGCCTGCAGGATCCGGATCAGACGGACAACGAGATCATCGTCTTCACGAACTGGATCGGTCAGACCACCGACCTGGCGATCTCGAAGAACACCCTGACCACGGCCGTCGCGCAGGGCGAGCCCATCACCTACACGATCTCCACGACGAACAACGGCCCCGACGCCGCCTCGAACGTGACGGTGACGGACACCCTCATCCCGGCCCTCCTCTTCCAGTCGATCAGCGCACCGGCCGGCTGGACCTGCACGACGCCGGCAGTCGGCGCCAACGGCACCATCACCTGCAGCACGCCGAGCCTCGCGAACGGCGTCACGGCCAACTTCACGCTCGTGACCACCGTGGCCCCGAACGCCACCGGCTCGATCACCAACAACGCCGTCGTCGGCGGCGGCGGCACCGACCCGACACCGGGCAACGGCAGCGGCTCCTCCGGCGCGGTCGTCGTGGCCGGTGACTCCGACCTCGGCGTGACGAAGACGACGGTCGCCACCTCCGCCGCACCGGGCGGCACCATCAGCTACACGATCAACGTCGCCAACGCCGGTCCGGATCCGGCCGCGAGCGTCGTCATGACGGACGTACTCCCGGCCTCGCTCCTCTTCCAGTCGATCAGCGCACCGGCCGGCTGGACCTGCACGACGCCGGCAGTCGGCGCCAACGGCACCGTCACCTGCAACGCCGCCACGCTGGCCAACGGTGCCACCGCGACGTTCACGCTCGTGGCCACCGTCGCGAACAACGCCACCGGCACGGTCGCCAACACCGCCTCCGCCTCCCACTCCGGTCCGGACAGCAACCCGGGCAACTCCGCCGGCACCACGCCGCCGACGCCGATCGTGGCCACGGAATCAGCCGACGTCGCCATCGACAAGACCACGACCGCCACGTCCGCCGCACCGGGCAGCAACTTCTCCTACACCATCAACGTGACGAACATCGGCCCCGACGCGGCGGCGAACGTCGTCATGACCGACATTCTCCCGGCGCAGTTGCAGTTCGTCTCCATCACCCAGCCGGCCGGCTTCACCTGCGTCACGCCGGCCGTGAACGCGAACGGCACCGTCACCTGCACCGGCGCCACGCTCGCGAGCGGCGCCACCGCCACCTTCACCCTGACGGTCCGCGTCTCCCCGTCCGCCACCGGCGGCTCGGTGACGAACAACGCGACGGTCGTCAGCTCCACCGCCGATCCGAACGGCGGCAACGGCACCGACGCCGCCCCCGCGGTCTCGATCGCTCCCTCCGAAGCCGACCTGGCGATCACGAAGTCGACCGCCTCGGCCTCGGCGACGACCGGCAGCAACGTGACGTACACCATCACGGTGCTGAACAACGGCCCGGTCACCGCCACGAACGTCATCGTGACGGACGACCTCCCGGCCGGCCTGACGTTCGTCAGCGCCACCCCTTCCCAGGGCACCTGCAACGCCTTCGACCCGATCTCCTGCAACCTCGGCTCGCTCGCGAACGGCGCCTCGGCGACGATCTCGGTCGTGGCCAACGTGACGGCGACGAGCGGCACGATCTCCAACACCGCCAGCGTCGACGGCACCGAAGGTGACTCGAACGGCGGCAACAACTCCTCCACGACGCCGGCCATCCCGGTCACGCCGGGCGGCGGACCTCAGGTCGAGGCCATCCCCACGCTGTCGGAGTGGGCGCTCATCGGCCTGGCCGCCATGCTCGGACTCGCCGCAATGCTGAAGATGCGCGGGTAAAACCAGGCAACAGGCAAAACGAAAGGGCCGGCTGCCAAGCCGGCCCTTTTTGTTTGGCGCAGGGCTCGGGGCCCAATGGCGTTGACTTAAAAGGTTTGCCTCATGTGGGACAGACACTCCTGTCTGTCCGGCCCACCCCCGAGGTCCTCCAGACAAGCGGCCGTTCGGGTGCACCGGACAGACAAGAGTGTCTGTCCCACATCTAAAGTTAACGCCGTTGGGGCTCGGAGCCCTGGCCCCGAGCCCTGGGCCCCGATGCCTACCCCAGCACGTCGTACTTGGCGGCCAGCTCCGTGATGGCCTCGATCGCGCGATCGAGATGCTCGCGCGTATGCGCGGCGCTGATCTGGCAGCGCAGCCTTGCGGCGCCCTGCGGCACCACCGGGAAGCCGAAGCCCGACACGTAGATCCCGCGCATCAGCAGCTCCTGCGACATGGCGATGGCCTTGGCCGTATCGCCGATCAGGATCGGCACGATCGGCGTGATCCCCGGGCGCACCCGGACGGCGCGGGCGGTGAGCTGCGAGCGGAAGTACATCGTGTTCTCGCGCAGCCGGCTCAGGATCTCCGGCTCCCTGTCGATGAGGTCGAGCGCGGCCAGCGAGCCCATGACGACGGCCGGGGGAAGGGAGTTCGAGAAGAGATATGTGCGCGACTTCTGGCGCAGGTACTCGACGAGCGCGCGCGGCCCGGTGGTGAAGCCGCCGTGCGAGCCGCCCAGGGCCTTGCCGAGCGTGGACGTGTACGCGTCGATCTTGCCGAAAACGCCCAGCTCCTCGGCCGTGCCGCGGCCTTTCGCGCCGAGGACGCCGGTGCCGTGGGAGTCGTCGACGACGAGGAAAGCGTCGTACTCGCGGACCAGCTCCACGATCTCCGGGAGCGGCGCGACCGACCCTTCCATCGAGAAGACGCCATCCGTCATCACGACCTTGTTGCGCGTCTCCTTCGTCGCTTCCAGCGCGCGGCGGAGGTCCGTCAGGTCGCGGTTCTTGTAGCGCTCCTTGCGCGCCTTCGACAGGCGGATGCCGTCGATGATCGAGGCGTGATTCAGCTCGTCCGAGACGATGGCGTCCTGCTCGAGGGCCACGGTCTGGAACAGCCCTTCGTTGGCGTTCCAGCACGATCCATAAAGAATCGTGTCCTCGGTACCGAAGAACTGCGCGATGCGCTCCTCGAGCTGCCGGTGGATCGTCTGCGTGCCGCAGATGAAGCGCACCGACGCCAGGCCGTAGCCGTAATCGTGCTCCGCCCGCTCGGCCGCCTCGACGATGGCCGGGTGATTGGCCAGCCCGAGGTAGTTGTTCGACGTGAGCATGATGACTTCGCCGATCCCTTCGACCTCGACGAGCGGTCCCTGTGGCGATTTGAGCGCGAGCTCGCGCTTGAGAGTGCCGGCATCGCGCATCTGGTCGAGCTCGGCGCTCAACGTGGAGAGGAGGGTCATTGGTGGAACTTCCTTTCAGGAGTGGAGATGCAGGTTTGCCTCTCCCTACTCGTTGTCGTACTTCAAATCCCGCCGGTAGCACCGCTGGTTCTCCATGTCGAAGACGACGCAGGAGTCGATGGGGCGTGAGTAGATGTGCATGCTGACGGCGCGCTCGTTCCACTCGGCGAGGTTCTGGATGCGGTGGATAGTCTGGGTCTTGTCGACGGTATTGAGGGGGCCGCCGGGGATGGCCAGCTCGTTCTCGAGGTGCTGCATGTCGATCCTGGTGGCGCCGGCGAGGCAGTCCATGCCCACGACCTGCTCGGCTTCCGGCTTGTTACACCCGATCTTTTTGTAATTCTCGACCAGGAGCTTCCCTTCGAGCATCGTCATCCAGCCGAGCTGCCCGTTGTGGGTATGCAGCGGCGTGACGGCGCCGATCGGCCAGCAGATCAGCATCACCTCGATCATGTCGTTGCGGAAGATCTTGTTCCGTGTGTGCCGGCCCGGGACCCAGCTCTTGTACCGCTGCAGGTCCTCGTCGCGCATGCAATAGGTGACGAGATAGTCGTAAAGCGCCTGCTTCGTGATCAGCCCCTGCGACAGCTCACGGATCCCGTCGACGAACTGCTCCGCCGAGATAGCGGTGGGAGAGTAGATCGGCTGCGGTTCCGGCAAGACTGTCTGGGATTCCATTAACGACGACCTCCGAGTAGCAGGGACTATAACGCTGAGGGGGGTGGCGAGCAATTTCAACGCCCGGTCCCCCGCACACCCGCCCGGCCGGTTGTTGGTTGTTGGTTTTGGGTTTTTGGTGGGTCCGAGGCGGTTGGGGCACCAACAACCAAAAACCAAAAACCAACAACCAAAAACCGGCCGTGCGGGGGTGTGCTACTCTCCGCGCCGTTCATGAACGCTCAGCGAAACGTTGCTGTCATTGGTGCGCAGTGGGGGGACGAGGGGAAGGGAAAGATCGTCGATCTGCTCTGTGAAGGGTTCGACGTGGTGGCTCGTTATCAGGGGGGTCACAACGCCGGCCACACGGTCAAGTTCGGCGACAAGCATTTCGCCCTTCGCCTGATCCCGTCCGGCATTCTTCACGCCGACAAGCTCTGCCTCCTCGGCAACGGCATGGTCATCGACCCCGAGGCACTGCTCGAAGAGATCGAGAACCTGCGGGCTCTCGGCGTCGTCATCGAGAAAAACCTCCTCATCAGCGATTCGGCGCACTGCATCCTGCCCTACCACAAGGCCCTCGACCTCGCGCGCGAGGAAGCGGCCGGCGTGGCCAAGATCGGCACCACCGGGCGCGGCATCGGCCCGGCCTACGAATCGAAAGTGGGCCGCTACGGCATCCGCGTGGCCGACCTCGTCGATCCGGACGTCCTCCGCCAGAAGATCAACTTCACCTGCGCCGAGCGCAACGCCGTCCTCGGGCACGTCTACAAGCGCGAGACCTTCGACGCCGGAAAGCTCTTCGACGACTATCTCCACTTCGGCGAAGTCATCAAGGACCGCATCACCAACGGCGTCGTCTGGCTCAACGACAAGATCCGCAGCGGCAAGAGCGTCATGTTCGAAGGGGCCCAGGGGATGATGCTCGACATCGACCACGGCACCTACCCATTCGTCACCTCCTCCAGCACGACCGTCGGCGGCGTCTGCACCGGCCTCGGCGTCGCCCCGAAGCACATCCACAAGGTCATCGGCGTCGCCAAGGCCTACACCACCCGTGTCGGCGGCGGCGCCTTCCCGACCGAGCTCGAAAACGAGCAGGGAGAACACCTCCGCCGCCGCGGCAACGAGTTCGGCACCGTGACCGGCCGCCCCCGCCGCACCGGCTGGCTCGACCTCCCGGTTCTCCGCACCAGCACGACCATCAACGGCATCGACGAGATCGCCCTGACGAAGCTCGACGTCCTCGACGACTTCGACGAGATCCAGATCTGCACGTCCTATAAGGTGCGCGGCACGTCGTGGAACACGTTCCCCGCCTTCGCGGTGGCGCACAACGACTACCAGCCGGAGTACAAGACGATGAAGGGCTGGAAGTCGCCGACGGTGGGGATTACCTCGTACGACGAGCTACCCCAGGCCGCGAAGGATTACGTGCGCTTCATCGAGGACGAGACCGGGGCGACGGCGAGCATCATCTCGACCGGCCCTCGCCGCGAAGAGACGATCCAGCGATAGCTGATCTCGGAGTGCGGTGGCGCAAGGAGGGGTGGCTCAAAAGGTTAGCCACCGCTCTTTCAGACGCGACGTCGGGGTCCGGACGGTTCGATTTCAGCCGGCCCCGGCGGCCGCCAGCGTCGTAGCCCCGGGCGAAAGTTGCCTCATGTGGGACAGACATTCCTGTCTGTCCGGCCCACCCCCGAGGTTCATTCCTCCAGACAGGCGGCCGTTCGGGTGCACGCGACAGACAAGAGTGTCTGTCCCACATCTGAAGAGGTTTGCCTCATGTGGGACAGACACTCCTGTCTGTCCGGACCACCCCCGAGGTCCATTCCTCCGGACAGGCGGCCGTTCGGGTGCACGGGACAGACAAGAGTGTCTGTCCCACATCTGAAGTCAACGCCGTTGGGGCTTTCGCCCGTGCGGAGCACATCGTTCCCCTTGCGCACCGCAACGATGCGCTTCCGGAGGATCAGCATGCGCTCCCGCAGGTCAACCGGGACATCGCGGAGCTCAATGATGGCCTTCCGGAGCGCAACGATGACCTCGCGGAGCGCGACGATGACCTCGCGGGGCGCAACGATGGCCTCGCGGAGCGCAACGATAACCTCGCGGAGCGCAACGATGACCTCGCGGAGCGCAACAATGAACTCGCGGAGCGCAACGTTGGTCCTCAGGAGTCCATCGTTGCGGTCTGCGAGTCCATTGTTGCGCTCCCGGAGGTCATTGTTGCGCTCCACGGGCACACAGATGCGCTGCGCGGGCAACCGGATGACCTCGCGGAGCTCATCGTCGGGCGCAGGGAGGCCAACGTCGGAGTCACGAAGGATGTCTTTGCGCTCGCGCAGCTCACCGCCGGCCTCACGCGGCGTGACGTTGGCCCCATCGGGGCCAACGTTACGTGCGCACAGCTCTTACTTGACGATCTTGTCCATCGACCCCACGGCCAGGGGGTGATACGTGGGCCGCGCTTTGGCGTAGATGGACTTTGCGAAGGCCACGTCCTGCGGATTGGCCATCAGCTTCTTGTACAGCGGCTCGAGGAACTTTCTCCGCCCCATGCTCGTGAGGAACCGCTCGACTGACGGATACGCCTCGCGGTACTGGTTCGTGACCGCTTTCTGGAGGAACACCGCCAGGACCTCGTTGTTGCCGGTCTGGCTCAGCTTGAACTGCTGGTCGAGCTGGCGGAGCTTCTCGTTGACGCCGGTATCCGGCAGGCCCTGGACGAAGTGGACCCACTGGTGGCTGGCCCACCCTTCCGTCTGCAGCTTCGCCACGGGCGTCGTGCCGTCGAGGAAGGCCTTGCGCTGGGCGTCGACTTTGGCGAACGCCTGCGACTGCGGTTTCGGGGAGTTCGCCGGGAGGCCGGGACCGTTGATCCAGGCTTCGATGTTCACCTTCTCCTCGACGCCCGGGAAGGCGGCGCGGAGCGCCTCGCGGAACCTGGTCGTGGTCATCGACTGAAAAGCGTGCGAGTCAAAGTAGGAGCGGAGGAAGGCGTCCCACTTTTCGCGGCCGACCGTCTCCTCGATGAGGCGCAGCAGCAGCGCGCCCTTTTCGTAGACGATGGTCGGTGCCTCGTCCGGGTCGCGCCCCGTCAGGTCGACGTAGAGGTGCTGGTCGGCTGGCGGCAGGGAGGCGATCTCCTCCGCGACCTCGGTGACGCCGAGGGACCAGAGCATCTCGGCGTACTCCTTCCCGTAGAGCTTCTCCGTGATGCGGTGCTCGAAGTACGTCGTGAAGCCTTCGTTCAGCCAGAAGTCGTTCCAGGTGGCGTTGGTGACGAGGTTGCCGGACCACGAATGCGCCAGCTCGTGCGCGATGAGCGCGACGAGCGAGCGGTCGCCGGCGATGACGGTCGGCGTGAGAAACGTCAGGCGCGGGTTCTCCATCCCGCCGAAGGGGAAGCTGGGCGGCAGGACGAGCATGTCGTAGCGTCCCCACCGGTAGGGGCCGTACAGCGATTCGGCCGTGTCGATCATCTTCTGCGTATCGACGAACTCCGAGGCCGCCTTCTCCGCCACCGGCACCTCGGCGTAAACGCCGCTGTTGCGGCCCAGCGGGCGGAACTCCACGTCGCCCGCGGCCACGACCAGCAGGTACGACGGAATCGGCTGCGGCATCTTGAACGTGTAGACGCCGTCCGGCGTGCGCGCCTGCGGGTTCTCCGCGCTCATCAGCGCCATCAGCTCGCGCGGCACCTTGATCTTCGCGTCGTACGTGAAGCGCACCTGCGGCGTGTCCTGCGTCGGCACCCAGGTGCGGGCCAGGATGGCCTGCGACTGCGACAGCAGGAACGGATAGGTCTTGCCGGCCGTCTGGGCCGGCTCGAGCCACTGCAGCGCACCGGCGTTCGGGCTCGTCACGTAGTCGATCGTGACGGAGCTCGTGTCCGGCTGCAGCGGGATCTCCAGCGGCGCGCCGAACGTCCCCTTCGCCTCACCGAGCTTGAACTGCGCCGGCTTGTTGCCCGGTTGCAGCGTGACGGAATTGATCGTCAGGTCGCGGCTGTCGAGGATGAGCGTCTGCGCGTCGCCGGTGCGCTTGACGCGCCAGGTGGCGGTGCCGGCGAGCTGCTTCTTCGTGAAATCGACATTCAGGTCGAGCGTGAGGTGCTCGACGCGCACCTGTTCCGGATTCGAGTACGAATGCGGATCGCGCGTCGAGGCAGTCTGCGCCGCCGGGGTCGTGGTGGTGGTGGCCGGCGTCGTCTCGGTCGCGGCCTGCCGCGTTTCCTGCTGGCAGGCGGCGAAGGCGACGAGGAAAAGTGTGGCGAGGGTACGTTTCATCAATTGTTCATCCTCAACATGGTCGGGCTGGTAAAGAGCGCGCTCGCAGGAATCACGGTCATGCGGCGAATGCGCAGCGGGTGGCTGGCCCAGACGGCGTCGAGCTGCACCGTCGGCATCTTCGCCTCCGGCACCTGCCAGACGGTCGTGCCGTCGGCCAGCTTCGCGGTGCTGAACTCGTAGTCCTTCCACGACTTGCCGTAGACCGGCAGGTCGGTGCGGAGCTGCTCCTGCGTGGCGGCGAGATGGGGCGTGCTCGTCACGATGACGTAGCGGATGTTCTCGGTCCCGAGGTTGCGGCGGATGGCGGCGTTGACCTGCTCGGGCGTCACGGCTTCGATGGCCGTGAGGTAATCGTTGAGGAAGCCCTGCCGCGCGCCGTAGAAGGCGTCGTCGACGCGCGCGGCCAGGAGGCGCGGCACCGTCTCGCCGAGGTTGAGATAGAGGATCTTGGCCTTGTTCTTCGCCGCCGTGACGTCGTCGGCCGTGAGGCCGCGCTGCACCATCTGCTCGAGCTCGTACGTGGCCGCCTTGGCGAGGTGCACCGCATGCTCGTGCTTCACGGGGCGGAGCCAGAGCGAAAAGTACTGCTGCTCGCGCGGCTGGTTGAAGACCTGGAAGAGGTTGTACGTCCGTCCGCCCCAGTACTCGATGTAGGAGTAGTCGCCGTAGTTGTAGCCACGCTCCTCGCGGATCTTTCCGTAGAGCTGGCCGAACGAATCGCGGTGCGTGCCGAGCCAGACGTTCGCCACGTAGAGCGGCCAGTAGTCCGGATGGTTGCGGTTCACGGCGTAGGGAAAGCCGAGGTGCACCGAGGCGGCGGGAGCGTTCGGCTCCTGGATGATGACGGCCTCGCGGCCGGTGAACGCCGCCGGCCGCGGGATGACGACGGCCGGCGAGGCGGTGGTGGCGTTGCGGTTCACGGAGCGCACCGCATCGCGCACCTGCGCGACGACGGCCGGATCGTCGCTGGAGACACCGACGATCATGTTCTCTGGGCGATAGAAGTCGCGGTAGAAGCGGACGACGTCGTCGCGGGTAAGCGCCGGCACGGCGGCATCGGTGCCGATCGGGTGGTGCTCGTACGGCGTGCCGGCGAGGACGTACTGATCGATGACGGACAGGCCGAGGTTCTCGAGATCTTCCGAGCGGAGCGAGGAGATGGCCGAGACGGTCTCGTTCTTCAGGCGATCGATCTCCTGCGCGTCGAAGGCAGGCTCGTTGAGCATCGGACGGAGCACGTCGCGCACGTACTGATTCAGCACCTCGCGCGGCGCGGTGAAGTAGAAGGTCGTGGTGCGCGAACTGGTGAAAGTCGAGGGGCGGGCGCCGGAGCCCCAGGGGGCGGTCATCTCGGCCAGACGCTCTTTCGTGATCTTCGTCGCGCCGTTCATGTAGCCGCCGTCGAGGATGGAGTCGGCCGTCAGGTTGGCCAGCCCTTCCTTGCCGACCGGATCGGCGGTCGAGCCCTGCGTGACCATGACGCTGATGGTGACGAGCGGCGAGGACGACGCCAGCGTGACGACGCGCGGCTCGCCCGGCGTGTAAGGCGGCAGCGGCGGCTCGACGTTCGCCTGCGACACCGCGGCCGGCGGCTCGTTCTCGATGGTGGCGATGGGCGGTGGCGGCGTGACGGTCGTGCAGGCGGCGATGAGCAGCATGCCGGCGAACGACAGCAGTTTCTGGAACGACTTCTTCATCACTTCGCACCTTCCTTGCCGGCCAGCGTCACGGCGACGCGGTTCTTCGGCGTCAGATACTTGCGGGCGAACGCATCGACGTCCGCCGGCTTCACGGCAGCGATGCCGGCGGCGATCTTCTCGAAGACCTGCGGGTCGCGGGTGAAGCGGTAGTACATGGCGAACTGCAGGCCGATGGAGGCCGGTGAGTTGAAGCTGCCGAGGAGGTCGTAGCGGAGGCGCGACTTGACGGCCTCGAGACGCTCGGCGGCGCCGGGCATCGAAGAGAAGTTCGCGTAGCCCTCGGTGCCGGCGGCGACGTCGTTCACGACGCGCTCGAGCAGCGTGCGGCCGCTGGCGTCGTACTTGTCCTTGGCCACGGTGATCCAATTGGCGAAGGGACGGGCGTCGAGGCCGGCCATCGAGCCATTGTCGATGCCCATCGTCGAGGCCACCTGGTCCTCGAAGCGCAGCTTGCGGTAGAGCGGGGAGGTCTCACCGGAGATCAGCTCCGGCAGCACTTCCATGACGGACGATTCGGTCGAGCCGGGGACGTACGCCGGCGCGAGGTACGAGACGAGGACGCGCGGCGGGATGTCCGACTCCCAGTCGACGTGCTTCTTCTTCGGGCCGGCGACCGGCTTCGGATCGGGCTGCGTCGGCGTGGCCTTCTGCTTCCAGGCGCCGTACGACTTTTCGACGGCGCGGAAGGCGTCTTCGGCCTTCACGTCGCCGGCGATGACGACGACGGCGTTGTTCGGCCGGTAGTAGTCGTCGTAGAAGCGCACCGCCGATTTGTAGGCGTTGGGCATGTCCTGCACGTCGGCGACGTAGCCGATGGTGCTGTGGCCGTAGCCGTGCGCGGTGCCGTACGTGAGATCGCTGAGCGTCTCTTCGAGCGCCAGCGAGGGATCGCTCGCGATTCTCCGGTACTCGCCGAACACGGCCCCGGCCTCGGTGCGGAACACCCGCTCGCTGTAACGGAGGTCGCGGAAGCGCTCCCCTTCGAGCGCGGCCAGGCGGTCGAGGTTCTGGGTGAAGGTCAGCGGGTGGTAGAAGGTGACGTCATACCAGGTGAAGGCGTTGTTGAAGGCCCCCATCTCGTCCATCGCCGGCTGGTACGCCTGCGGCGTGTCGTGGGCGTGGCGGAACATGATGTGCTCGAAGAGGTGCGCCAGTCCGGAGCGCCCCTTCTCGTTCTCACGCCCGGAACCGGCCACGATGAGCGTGTTGAAGCTCAACACGTTCTTGAACTCCGGCGTCTCGATGACGACGACGTCCAGCCCGTTGGGCAACGTGCGCTTCTGCACCGGATAGGGGAAGAACTGGGCTTCCGCACTCACGGCGAGGGCGAGCGCAAGGATGGTGGGGAGTAGTCGTTTCATTGATGCTCCTTTGTGGTGCGAGTTGGCAGTTGGCAGTTGGCGGTTGGCAGTAGAAGAACCACCAATCGCAACCCACTGCCGACTGCTTCATTGCATTTCCGATTTCCGGGTGCCGGTATCCGGAGTCCGGGGTAACCGGGCTCCGAAACCGCCGTTCAGGGTTGGTGTGTCTTCCACTGCCAACCGCCAACCGACAACCGCTTCATTCAAACACCGGCTTCACGCCCATCTCTCTCAGTACGTTGTGCGCTCCGTCGACGGCGTCCATCACCCAGAGCATGTAGCGGGAGTCCACGTGGATCGTCCGGGTGACGTCCTGGTCGACGACATAGTCGGCGCCCACGCCCTCCCAGTTCATGTCGAAGGCAAGGCCGTTGAGCTCTCCCCAGGCGTTGAGGGTCGCGGAGCCGGAACTGCCGTTCGTCACGGTGGTCGTGCTGATGAATGCAACAGGCATGCTGCCGAGCTCGGGATCGGCGTAGGGGCCGAACTGGCCGCCCCTGGCGCGCTCGAGGAGCTTCGCCGGGGAGTTGAAGGGCTCGACGCCGGTGTCCTTCTGCAGGATGCCGCGGACGTCCGTCTGCGGGGCGAAGCGAACCGCGTCGCGCGGCGAGTAGCCTTCCACGGTGCCGAAGGCGACGCGCAGGGTGGAGTTGGCGTCGGGATAGAGACGGCCGCCGCGGGCCACGCGCAGGGCGTTGAGGATCACGGGACGGATGCGGGACATGGCGCCTGACGTGGCGAGGTTGCGGCGGTCGTGCTCGGCGCCGAACGTCCGCAGCGCGGCGGCGAACTCGATCATCGAGTCCTTGCGCGCCATGAGCTGCGCGGTCGTCTCCTCGAACATGGCCTTCTCGGCGTCGGCATCGCCGATCTTCGTGCTCGCGTACAGCTTGTCGAGTAGCGCGTCCACCTGCGCTTCCGTGCCGTTCGCACCGGTGGCGGCGAGGGCGGCGTCGACCGGCGCGATGCGCTGGCCGGCCGGCAGTTTGGCCGCTTCTAGCAGGAACAGGCGCAGCCCGGCGCGGTCGCTGCCCGGCTCCATCGAGCGGCGCGTGCGCGTCGTCGAGGCGGCCAGCCGCTTGCGGTTGCGCTCCGTGTAGTCGTCGGCGCGATCGAGATCGGCCTTCGTCTTCTCCACGCTCAGGCGGTACAGCGTGCTGGCCTGCGAGAGCATCGGCGAAGCGGTGTAGAGCCAGCCGAAGACGGTGTCGCGCTCGCGCGTGCGGCGCTGCTCGCTCAGGATCTTCGTCAGCTCGCCGTAGGCGGCTTCGTATTCGCGCGACAGCTTCGCATCGGCGGCGATGGCGGTGCGGATGGCCGCTTCCTCTTTGCGCTTCGCTTCGAGCACGCCGATGTTGCGGAACGACTCGAGCATGCCGGTGTGCTTCTTCAGGTAGTTCTCCAGCCCGGCGATGCGGCTGGCGTTCTTGAGGGCGATGTCACGGCTTTCCTTGCCCCGCTCCTGCAGCACGTCGTTGAGCATCGTGCGGTAGCGGATGGAGGTCGGCAGGTCGTACTGCTCGTCGTTCTCCACTTCGGCGGCCACGGCGTGCCGCTCGGTGACGCCGGGGTAGCCGGCCACGAAGACGAGATCGCCCGGATCGAGGTCGCGCGTGGAGATCTTCAGGTGGTGCTTCGGCTGGTACGGGACGTTCTCCTTGGAGAAGTCGGCCGGCTTGCCGTCCTTGCCGACGTAGGCGCGATAGAAGCCGAAGTCGCCGGTGTGGCGCGGCCACATCCAGTTGTCGATCTCGTCGCCGAAGTTGCCGACGCCGAGCGGCGGGGCGTAGACGAGACGGACGTCGCGGATCTCCATCTGCGTGATGCGGAGGTACTGCGCGCCGTCAAAGTAGGAGGCGACCAGGCAGCGCGTGCCGCCCGCCTTCTCGCATTCGTTGACCATCTCGCGGCGGCGGCGGGTGATGGTTCTGGCCCGCTCTTCGTCGTTGGCCGGCATGTTGGCCAGGATCTGCGACGTGACGTCGTCGATCCTGGACGTGACGTAGACGCGCGCGTCGGGCAGCGCCTGCACCTCGTCGGCCATGGTCCGGGCCAGGAAGCCGTTCTTGACGAGGTCGTTCTGCGGCGTGGCGTTGAACTGCAGCGCGCCATAGACGCAGTGATGGTTCGTCGCGATCAGCCCCTGCGGGGAGACGAACGACGCCGAGCAGCCGCCGAGGTGCACGACCGCGCCCATCGGGAAGCCGGTGAGGTCGGCGAACTGCTTGGGATCGAGCTGCAGCCCGCGCTTGCGGAGCTCGTCCCCGAGCTGAGGAATCTGCTGCGGCATCCAGAGGCCGTCATCAGCGACAGCCACGGTAGCTGCCAGCACGAGCGCGATGCCGCAGAGGAGGGTGCGGAGGATGGGGCGGAACAGGGGAACGGACATGCGTGGTACCTCTTTTCGTGGGGGTGTCTGGTGGTTTTTGGTTGTTGGTTTTTGGTTTTTGGTGGCGGCGCGGTGATCGATGGCCGGCTCGCTACAGCCCGCCGAGAACACCAAAAACCAAAAACCAAAAACCAACAACGTGCGCGGCGCGTAGCGCCAAGCACCCTCCATAACACGCCCTCCCCGCCCCTTCTAAACCTTTGCTGTAACAGTACGTAAACGCCTGCACTGTTCGAATTCGAACACCTGTGTCCCATTGCCGGACAGCCTGAGGCTCGTCCGGAATCGTCCTTTGTCCATGTTTTCAATGACTTGCCGTGAGCCGTACGGCGGCAGCGCGCTTGCGCCTGCTGCGTGACGTCCATGTTCTTCCGCCACCTTCGACTCGCTGCCCGTAAGGCGGTCCGGCATCCCGGGCTGACGGCCGTGGCGTTTCTGACGCTCACGCTCGGGATCGCCGTGAGCGCGACGATCTTCACCGTCGCCTGGGCCATCCTGCTCCGCCCGTTTCCTTTCCACGAGCCGGACCGGCTGATTCAGCTCTGGGCGCACGACGCCAAAGGGGAGATCGCCAAGCTGGAGCTTTCGTACGAAGAGGTCGAACAGCTCCAGCGGGAAGGGCGCACGTTCGAAGGGCTCTCGGCCTTCTGCGCCGCGAACTTTCCCGCGGTTTTCAAGCGCAAGGACGAGCCGCTGCATCTCTCCGTCAATCTGATCGGCGAGCCCTTCTTCCGCACGTTCGGCGTCAAGCCGCTCCTCGGGCGCACGTTCGTCCCGGCCGAGCATGCCGCCGGCGCCCCCGTGACGTCGCTCCTGCTGACCTACGACGGGTGGCAGCAGCGCTTCGGCGGCGATCCGGCCATCGTCGGGAAGACGCTGACCGGCGAGCTGGGCACGTCGACCATCGTCGGCGTCCTGCCGGAGCACTTCCGGATTCCGGTCGACGCCGAGGTGCTGGTGCCGTTTCAGCCCGACACGGATGCGAACAGCCGGGCCAATCGCATCCTCACCGCCGTGGCCCGCTTGAAGCCGGGACGCACGCTTGACGATGCCGCGCACGAGCTGCGGGTGATCGCCAGCCATGTGGTGCGCGACCATCCGGACGGCGAGGACGACATCGCCCTCCTCCCCTACTCACTGACCGACGAGCTCCTCGGCAGTACGCGCCATGCGGTGCGCATCCTCTTCGGGATGGGGCTGCTCGTGCTCGTCATCGCCCTGCTCAACACGGCCGCCATCTCGCTGGCGCAGGGGATGGGACGGCACGACGAGCTGGGCGTGCGCAGCGCGGTCGGCGCCACGCGCGCGGCCACGGCGCTGCAGCTCTTCGCCGAGTTCTTCGCCATCGCCCTCGCGGCGGCCATCGCGGCGCTCGCGCTCACCGGGACGCTGCTGCCGCTGCTGCTGCGGCTGGCGCCCTCGACGATCCCGCGCATCGCGGAAGTGCGCATCGGTGTGGAGACGGTGGTCTTCGCGCTCGCGGCGGCGACTCTGGCGGCGGTCATCGCCGCGGCCGTGCAGCTTCTCTCGACGAATGAAGCGGAGCTGCTGCGCGCGCTACGCGCCGCGGCGAAGGCGACGAGCGGACGGCGCACGCGGCGCTTCCTCGAGCTGCTCGCGGCCGGACAGGTGGCGGTGGCGATCGTGACGCTGGTCGTCGCGTCGCTGCTGGTGCAGAGCTTCCAGCGTTACGCGAGCATCGACGTCGGATTCGCGCGCGAGCAGGTCATCACGTTCCACCTTCCGCGCGGCTACACGCTCAAGCCGGAGCTCGACCGCAACGTGGCCTTCTTCCGCGACGTCCTGCAGCGCTTCCGCGCGCTCGAAGGGGTCACGGCCGCGGGCGCGGTGCTGATGCGCCCCCTGGAAATCGAGCAGGGGTGGGACTTTGCGTTCACGCTCGACGGGCAGACGCTCGAACAGCACAGCGGTAACCCGATGGCCAACCTGCTGACGGCGACGCCCGGCTACTTCGAGGCCATGGGCATCCGCACGCTGCGCGGCCGCACGTTCAACGACACCGACACGGCCGATTCACAGCGCGTGGCCCTCGTCAGCGAGTCGTTCGCCCGCCGCGCCTGGGGCAGCGTCGATCGCGCCGCCGGCAAGCGGGTGAAGTCCGGCAAGCCGGACGTCGCACGCCCCTGGCTGACGGTGGTGGGCGTGGTCAGCGACGTGCGCTATCGCGCGCTGACGACCGAGAAGCTCGACATCTACGCGCCGTACACGCAGATGAACTGGAGCCCGAACTACTTCGCGCTGCGCACGACGCAGAGCCCGGAGGCGGTGATGCCGGCCGTGCGCGCCATCGTGGCGCAGCTCGCCCCCGACATCCCCGTAGCCTCGGTGCGCACGACCGCGCAACTCGTCGACGCGAAGCTCGCGCAGCCACGGCTGTCCGCCGTGATCGTGGCCATCTTCGCCGCGACGGCGGCGCTGCTCGCGCTGATCGGGTTGTACGGCGTGCTCGCGTACGGCGTACGCCAGCGCACCGCGGAGATGGGCGTGCGTCTGGCCGTCGGGGCGACGCCCGGCAACCTCGTGGCGCTGGTGACGCGCCGCGCGCTGGCCATTGCGTTCGCCGGGGCGGCCAGCGGCATCGCCCTGAGCTTCATGACCAGCCGGTTGTGGGCGAGTTTCGTTTATGGCGTGCACGGCGTGCAGCTCAGTGCCGCCGCGCTCCTGGCGCTGGCGTTTGCCGCCGCGGCGCTGGTGGCCAGTCTCGTACCCGCGGTGCGTGCTACGAGAGTGAATCCGGTGACGGCCTTGAAGGGAGACTGATGACGATCTCGGAGTGGGGGGGGGGGGGG
>DASWMP010000264.1:0-24120 GCA_036399695.1 Thermoanaerobaculia bacterium
GCTGTTCGACGGGGGAGGAGGTCTACTCGATGGCCATCCTCCTCCAGGAAGAAGGGCTCTACGATCGCTGCCGCATCTACGCGACCGACATCAACGAAGCCGTCCTGCAGAAGGCGAAAGCCGGCATCTTCCCGATCTCCACGATGCAGGAGAACACGGCCAACTACATCGCTGCCGGCGGCACGGGGACGTTCTCCGACTACTACACGGCGCGCTACGACTACACCATCTTCCGGCCGCAGTTGCGGGAGAACGTGGTCTTCGCGCAGCACAACCTCGTCACCGACGCCTCGTTCAACCACTTCAACGTCATCTTCTGCCGCAACGTCCTGATCTACTTCAACAACGCGCTGCAGGAGCGCGTGCAGCAGCTCTTCCTCCAGAGCATGGAGATGTTCGGCATCCTCGGCCTGGGACGGAAAGAATCGATCCGCTACACCAACGTCCAGGACAACTACGACGAGATCGACGCCGACGAGAAGCTGTACCGGAGGGTGCGTTGACCTCGCGCGACCATCATGGTGGCGGCGGCTCGATGCCACCGCTGCCGCCTGGCGTGCGCGCCTGGAAGGACGGCCGCGTCCTGCGCGAAGCGGCGAAGAAATACGAGATCGTCGTCCTCGGCTGCTCGATGGGGGGCATGCAGGCGCTGACCACCATCCTGCGCACGCTGCCCGCCGACTTCCCGCTGCCGATCGCCGTCGTGCAGCATCGCTACAAGACGTCGAACGAGGGGCTGCCGGCCTTCCTCCGCAAGGAAGCGGCTCTCGCGGTCGTCGACGTCGTCGACAAGCAGTGGATCAAGCCCGGCACGGTCTACCTGGCGCCGGCCGACTACCATCTCCTCGTCGAGCGGGGAGAGTTCAGCCTGTCGGTCGATGCTGCCGTTGCGTACTCCCGTCCCTCCGCCGATGTATTGTTCGAGTCGGCCGCTGATGCTTACGGGCCGGCCGTCATCGGTGTGGTGCTCACGGGCGCCAATGCCGACGGCGCGCGCGGTGCCGTCAAAATCAAGAAAAGAGGTGGCTTCATGGTCGTACAGGACCCCGCGACGGCGGAGGCGCCGTCGATGCCCCAGTCGGCCATCGATGCCGCCCGAGTGGACCGGATTTTGCCTCTGGATCGCATCGGGCCTTTTCTGGTCGAGCTTTGCCGCAATAGCCGATGACAGTCGAGACGGTGAACATCCTGCTGGTCGACGACCAGCCAAACAACCTGTTGGCCCTGGAATCCATCCTGGGCGACACGGGACAGAATCTCGTGCGCGCCGAATCGGGCAAGCGGGCCTTGAAGTATCTGCTCGATATGGACTTTGCGGTCGTCCTGCTCGACGTGCAGATGCCGGAGCTCGACGGTTTCGAGACGGCCAGCCTCATTCGCGAGCGCGATAAGTCGCGCGACACGCCGATCATCTTCCTCACGGCCCTCTCACGGAGCGAGACGAACGTCTTCCGCGGCTATGAGCTCGGCGCCGTCGATTACATCTTCAAGCCGTTCCACCCCGAGATCCTGAAGTCGAAGGTGAACGTGTTCGTGGAGCTGTTCCGCGGACGCGAAGCTTTCAAGCGCCAGGCGCAGGAGCTGGCGCGCCTGATTCGCCAGAACGAGCTGATTCTCAATGCCGCCGCGGAAGGCGTGTTCGGCGTGAACCTGGACGGCAATACCACGTTCGTCAATCCCGCCGCCGCGCGGATGATCGGCCGCACGCAGGAGGAGATCGCCGGGCAGGAGTTCCACGCGCTCGTTCATCCGATATTTCCGGGCCTGCGCACCTGCCACGTCGAGGAGTGTCAGCTCTATGCCGTCGTGCACGGCCGGCCGGCGCGCGACGAGCTCGAAGACCTCTTCTACCGCGAAGACGGTACGAACTTCCCGGTCGAATTCTCTGCTTCGCCGATGCGCGACGAGGAAGACCAGCACCTCGGCTCCGTCATCACTTTCCGCGACGTCACGGAGAAGCGCGCCGCCGCGCTCGCGGCCGAAGCGGAGCGCCGCTACCGCGAATCGGAAGCGCAGAACCGCGCCAAAGACAACTTCCTGGCCACGCTCTCGCACGAGCTGCGCACGCCGATGACGTCGATCCTCGGCTGGGTGCAGTTCCTCCGCGGCGGTCACTACGACGAGGAGGAGCTCCGCGAGGCGCTGCAGACGATCGAGTCGAGTGCCCGCCTGCAGGCGCGCCTCATCGACGACATGCTCGACGTCTCACGCATCATCCTCGGCAAGTTCCAGGTCGACCTCCGTCCGACGCGCATCTCCGACGTCGTCGAAGCGGCCCTCACGACCGCCCGTCCGGCTGCCAGCGAGCGGGAGATCCGCCTCACTTCCGAGATCGAGGAACGGGAGACGCTCGTCGCCGCCGATCCGAGCCGCATGCAGCAGGTGATCGGCAATCTCCTGTCGAACGCCATCAAGTTCACGCCCCCCGGGAAAGCGGTCGATCTGCGCCTGCAACGCTCGGACGACACGCTCCGTATCAGTGTGACGGATCAGGGGGAAGGCATCGAGGAAACGTTCCTGCCGCACGTCTTCGAGCGGCTCCGACAGGGCGAAGGAGCCGCCAAACGCAGCGGGCTCGGGCTCGGACTGGCCATCGCGCGGCATATCGTCGAGCTGCACCACGGCGACATCACCGCCGAAAGCGCAGGGCTCGGCCAGGGTGCACGTTTCACCGTGACGCTCCCTCTCTCTGAGATCGACGCGGCCGCGACCGCGCAGGCAACAGCCTCCGTGATGGCCTAGGCCATCACCTGCGATCCCATGGACGAGCGCTGCCCGCACCGGTGACTCGGGCCAGTCGCCGGTGAAGCGGGGAACGAAACGTTCGACGCGCGGGGTGCGGCGTTTCTACGGGTGCGGGACGACCGGATTCTCGATGGATTTCGAGCCGGCCCGCCCGACGATGCGGAGCAGGAGCCGGTAAAGCGTCTGCCCGAGCGACTCCTGGTCGCGAGCGTCGCCGGCTTCGCGAACGACAGGCTGCGACGTACGGGTGCGGGCGGCATGGACATCCGACGGGGCAACGGCGCCGACGGCGAGGGTGAGCGTGAGGACGAGTGCAAATTTGCGCATTGGTTGGTTCTCCTTTTCGCGTGCGGCGTGTCTTACGGGTGCGGGACGACCGGATTCTCGGTAAGGAGGCTCCGGACGCCGAGCGTGAGGCGGCGGAGAAGACGCTGGAAACGCTGGACCGTCGTTTCTTCCTGCCCGTTGTCGCGCGCGGCGACCGGTTGTTCCGACTGATGGCGCGCGGCGTAGACATCGTGCGGCGCGAGGACCGTGAGGGCGAGCGTGAGGGAGAGGGCGAGCGTGACTTTACGCATTGGTGATTTTCCTTTCAGTCGTTGTCGGTTGCGGGTGCGGGACGACGGGCGCTTCGAGAGGCGTCAGGCGGAAGCGGCGCAGCAGACGCTGAACGTGGCCGAGCAGGCCGCGCTCCTCCTGCGAAAGCTGCGTGTTCTCGCGATCGCGGGTGCGCGCCGCGAAGGCTTCGCCCGGAACTGCGGCAGTGAGGGCAACGGCGAGCGAGAGGGCAACGGTTACTTTGCGGATCATGATCTTCTCCTTCATGGATGCGGTACGACGGGATGCTCAGTAGACACGATTTTCCCGGGGCCGAAGAGCCGCGCGAGCAGACGTTTCAGTCCGCGGAGGGCGTCCTCTCCGCGATCGCGTGCGATCCGCGGTTCGGCCGTCTGGTTGCGCGGTGCGGCGAGGACCGTCGCGGGCGCAATCGTGACTGTAAAAAGGACGAGAAAAGCAAAAGCCATGGCCTTGACAGACGAAGGGCGCATAAAAGTTCCTCCTGTTTGTGAACGTGCTTTGTGACGGATTGTCGCAGCGGTAGACCGCTGCACGGCTCGACGGCGAGCTCTGCGAAGGAAGAGGGTTAGTCTTCGATGGAGCCGGCGGGCGAGGGCGCATACAGGCGGGGCCGCTCGGCCGGAAGCTCGCGCAGAAAGTTGTAGACGTGACGAACGAGGCTCGGCTGGGCCTGGCCGAGCGCAACGGCTTCCCGTAGAAACGACAGCGCCGTGATGGCGCGCGACGTCATACCGGCGCGCGTGAAGCGCGCAACGATGTCCCGGCAGATGACTGGTACTTCGGCCGGCTGACCGGCCAGCAGCAACGCCTCGGCAAGCTCCAGCGCGACGAGTCCGGAGTCGCCGATGATGTCCAGCGATTCGAATTCACGCCACGACTGACGCAGGACCGGGATCGCATCCTGGAGCCGTCCGGCCGTGACGAGTGTCCGGCCGAGGTTCCAGCGGCTGCGCGTGCGCTCGACCGTCATGTTCAGCATCTCGTACTCGTCGATGCAACGGCGGAACTGCATGACCGCCTGGTCGGCACGTCCGAGCTGCTGATGGCAAAGCGCCACGTTGTGAATCACACCGACGCGCGTGACGCCGTCGAGATCCTGATCGTCCATCAATTCCTCCCAGATCGACAGTGCCACGGCGGCATCACCGGTCTGGAACACGATCGCCGCTTCGAACATCCGTGCGGTGATCGTCCGCGAACGGTCGCCGAAGCGCTCGAACGTCTCGGCCGCTTCGCGCGTGAGGGCAATCGCCTCAGGAATGCGGTCGATGGACCGGAGGATCGATGAGCGGACGACTTTCAGCCGCGCCAGGTCGTACTCCGGCAGCGGCACCTGCTCGAACAGCCGGCAGGCGTCATCACAGGCGCTCAGCGCCTCCGGGAAACGGCCGACGAACGACAGGGCATAAGCACGCTCCCGCAGCGACTGCGCGCGGAGCTTGATCACGTAATCACAGGGATAGCCGACGACGTCCAGCTCTTCGGCGACGGCGCTGGCCAGCAACGTCATCTCGATGGCTTTGGCGGGGGAGGTCTCCAGGACGCGAGGAACGCGCTCGAGCAACTGCCTGACCATGCCGGCGGTCCAGACGCCTTCCGTCTGCCGCAGCTTCGTGGCCCACCAGGTCGACGGGCCGCTGAGGATCTGGTCGCAGAGGACCGTGGCAACCGCATCTTCTTCGCGCGCCCGCTCGGCGAACGCCATCACATCCATGATCACCTGTTTCGGAGCCGGTTTCGCCTCTTCCGCCCACGCGTCCTCGGTACCGAGAGCCTGGACGATGTCGCGGTGCGATTCGAGCTCTTGCGCGCATCGCCAGCAACAAGCGACGTGCGCCTCGATCTCACCTGCGATGGGCGATGTGCCCTCGGCGAATTGGAACAGGGATTCGTCGTCGTAATGTGTCATGCGCGTTCGATGTGACTTATGGGTGGCAAGGTAGCACGAATGAGGAATTATGTCACCATGAATTTGAGGTCGGAATTTGCTTCCGCCCTCTCGGTGCACAGCGACGGATGCACCGCCTTCCTGCCCCAGCGAGTTTCGGGCCAGCTTTAATTCCGCCCTGCGAACTATACCGCCGCCGCTATCATTCAGATTCCATGCGAGATCTCGACCTTGGAAACGGTGTCATCGTCCCGGAAAGCCTCCTCCGCGCCGTCACTTCGCGCAGCGGCGGCCCCGGCGGACAGAACGTCAATAAGCTCGAGACGAAGGTGACGATCGAGGTCGACGTCGAGGCTCTCCCGCTGTCCGAGGAGCAGAAGACGCTCGTCCGCACGCGCGTCGGCGGCCGCATCAATAAAGCAGGCGCCCTCCGCGTCACCTCCCAGGCCGAGCGCACCCAGCTCGCCAACCGCGACCGCGCCCTGGCCCGCCTCGAGGAGCTCCTCCGCGACGCGCTGGAAGAGGCCACCCCCCGCAAGCCCACACGCATCCCCAGGGTCCAGAAGCGCATCCGCCTCGAAGGCAAGAAGCGCCGCAGCGAGACCAAGCGGTTGAGAACGCGGCTGGATTAGCGCCAAAGGGGAACGATGGGACCTATGGGACAGATGGGACTTATGGGACCGATGGTTGGCGGCGCGCAGCCATACGTCCTATAGGTCCCATCTGTCCTATAGGTCTCATCGTTTAACCCGGCGCTCCAGCCCCAGGCCCCATTCACCGGTCCCTCTCCGCCATTCACCGGCCCCGGCGAGCCATCCGCCTTGCGTTGCCGTAACTTGCCGGCATGTTCACGGAGGCTCACATGCACAACGAACCCGACTACCGGCGCCACCTCGACCTGGCCAAGCTGTGCGCCGGCGCCGTCATGCTCCTCATCGGCGGGCTGGCGTTTCTCGACTCCATCGACGTCATCGACATCGCCTCGCCGTGGCGCTGGTGGCCGCTCATCCTGATCGGCGTCGGCGCGGCGTCGGAGATCGATGCCATCCGCAACCGGCGGTCCAGCGGCGGCTTCGCCCTCATGGGAACCGGAATCTGGCTGCTCATCGCATCGCAGCAACTGCTCGGCTTCACCTACCGCACCGGCTTTCCGCTGCTCGTCGTCTTCGTCGGGCTCGGAATGATCGTGCACGCCTTCACCGACCTGCCGAAGGAGAAGTCACATGGACAGCGGTAACGCGCTCCGCATCACCCCGAAACTGCTCTTCGGCCTCGGTGTCATGGCGCTGGGCCTGCTCTGGACGCTCGACAACCTCGACATCCTCGAATCCGAGCGCATCACCATCTGGTGGCCCGTCGTCCTGATCCTCATCGGGCTCGTGAAGCTGTTCGATGACCGGGGCGGACGGGGCGCCGGGATCATCCTGACGCTCGTCGGCGCCGTCATCCTTCTCGGCAACCTCGACATCGTCAACTGGAACGTCTTCGAGCTCATCCCGCTGATCATCGCCGGCGTCGGCGCCAAGCTCGTCTGGGATGCACTCGTGCGCCGCCGCGAGCGCACGTCGGCCGATCACGACCCCGGCTCGACCGTCAGCGCCTTCGCCATGATGGCCGGCATCAAGCGGCGGAACATCTCGACCTCCTTCCGCGGCGGCGACGTCAACGCCATCATGGGAGGTGTGGAGCTCGACCTGCGCGAAGCGAAGATCCCCGATGGACAGGAGGCGGTGCTCGATACCTTTGCCTTCTGGGGCGGCATCGAGATCACGGTCCCGCACAACTGGCGCGTCGTCGGACAGGTGATGCCGCTCATGGGAGGATTCGTCGACAACACGGTGAGCGGCGGCTCCGGCCCGGTGCTCACCGTGCGCGGTGCCGCCGTGATGGGAGCGGTCGAGGTGAAGAATTCGGGCGATGCACCCGCTTCTCGCTGATCGCAAGCGCCTGGCGCTCTATCTGCTCGGGTGGAGCATGCTGGCAGTGCTGCTCGCTCTCCTCGTGATGGAGCCGGGGAGAGCGGGCGTGCGCGCGGCGCTGATGCTGGCCTTGCCGCCGGTGCTCGTCTACGCGTTCGTCTGCCTGGCCGCCTGGTACCCGACGCGCGCCATGCCGCCCGAGCGCGCCCGCATGCTGCCGCTGCTCGTGACGCACCTCCTGGCAGCGGCGGCGATGAGCGTGCTTTGGCTGATGCTCTTCCGCGCCTGGGCCGCCGCCGTCGATGCGCTGCGCGGCACCGCCTTCACGGACGTGATCGTCAGCCGCTCGCTGGTCCTTCTCGTCGCCGGCGTTCTCCTCTATCTATTAGCGGTCGCGTTTCACTACGTCCTCCTCGGCATCGAGCGGGAGCTCGACATCCGCACGCTGGCCCGCGATGCCGAGCTGAAAGCGCTCAAGGCCCAGCTCGATCCGCACTTTCTGTTCAACAGTCTCAACGCCATCAGCTCCCTCTGCGGCTCGAACCCGCTCTCCGCGCGTACGCTCACGACGCTGCTCGCGGAATACCTGCGTAAGAGCCTGCGCGTCGGTAGCGCCGAGGCCATTACGCTGTCGGAGGAACTGGAGCTGGCGTCGAGTTATCTGGCCATCGAGAGGGTGCGCTTCGGTCCGCGGCTGGAGCTCGAGCAGCAGATCGACGAAAGCGTGCGCGACGTCCGCGTGCCGCCGCTGCTGCTCCAGCCGCTGGTCGAGAACGCCGTCACGCATGGGGTCGCCCAACTGCTGGAAGGAGGCGTGGTGCGCATCGAAGCGCGTCCGGAAGGGGAGAGCCACGTGCACATCGCGGTGGAGAACCGGTGCGATCCCGACCGGCCGCCGCGGCAGGGGCACGGCATCGGCCTGACGAACACGCGCCGCCGCCTCGGCGCCTTCTACAGCGGGGCCGCGAAGCTGACCGTGGTCGACGAGCCCACCCGTTTTCGTGTAGATCTGGTGGTGCCCCGATGACCGAATGGTTGAACGAAGAGGTGATTGGCGTCGCCATCGTGGACGACGAAGAGCCGGCGCGGGCGATCCTCCGCGAGTTCCTCGCCGATTACCCGCAGTTCGCCGTCGTCGCCGAGTGCGCGAACGGCTACGAGGCGGTGAAAGCCGTCGCCGAGCACAAACCGCAGCTCCTCTTCCTCGACATCCAGATGCCGAAGCTGGACGGCTTCGAAGTCCTCGACCTCCTCGACGTACCGCGCCCCGAGACCGTCTTCGTGACGGCGTACGACGAGTACGCCATCCGCGCGTTCCAGGTCCACGCGATCGATTACCTGCTCAAGCCGTTCACTCCCGCGCGCTTCGCCGAAGTCGTCGCCCACGCCGAGCAACTCGTGCGCATGCGCGCCCGCCAGCCGCTGACCGAGCTCACCTCGACGATCTCCGCCTCACGCAAGCCGCTCCAGCGCATCGCCTTCCGCGACGGCGCCAACATCGAAGTCATCCCCGTCCAGCGCATCGACTACATCGAAGCACAGGACGATTACCTCCACGTCCACTCCCGCGGCACCAAACATGTGAAACAACAGACTCTCGGCGAACTGGAGCGGTTGCTCGACCCGGCGCGCTTCGTCCGCGTGCACCGCAGCTACATCGTGAACCTCGAAAGCCTGGCCCGCGTGGAGCCCTACGCGAAAGACAGCCGGGTAGCCATCCTCCGCGACGGCACGCGTATCCCGATCAGCCGTGCGGGGTACGAGCGATTGCGGGAATTGCTGTAAGCACGGGAGAACGATGGGACCTATAGGATAGATGAGACCTATGGGACCTATGGGGGGGGCTCCGCTGCGCGGACGTTTATCTATACGCCCATCGTAGCTACGCATTTCCGTCCCTCTTCTGATACTTTGCGCGCCTCGGAAAATCTGGAGGTTTTGATGCGCGCGTTCGTTCGCCTCGCGGTGGCCCTGGTTTGCCTGCTCCCGGTCGTTCCTTCCTTTGCGTCCGATGACTGCCATGCCGGGTTCTCGGTGTATTCGGGCGTCGAGCCGTACATCGTCAATCCTGGGAGCGTGAACCGGCGGGCGGCGAAGATCGTCGTCGTGTTCGAGGACACGTTTCTCGCCGGGCGCGCCACGGCGGAGTACGACGTGGTGATCCGGTCCGTGCAGACGGGGGAGATCGTCGATGCGCGGCATGGCGAAGCCATGTTGCGGGCGCGGGCGCAGAGCGAGGCGGTCGTGACCTGGAACGGGCGGGCTCCGGATGGGGAGTACGAGATCGAGGTCACGGCACGCACGGAGAGCGGGACGGCCAAGGCGTCGCCTTTGCGCGTGGTCGTAGATCGCGCCGGCGCGTACGACCGGCTGTTCAACCGGCCGCGCGTGCGCGGCGAGGCGACGAGCCTCGACGCCACCTTCCCGTATCGCTTCTTCTTCGGGACGACGCACGCGCATACGAACTGGAGCGACGGAGGGATGCCGGTCACGGACTGCGCTTCCGGCCACCACGGCTACCCGGGCGGCGCGCAGCCGGTCGATGCGTTCAACTACGCGAAGACGAACGGCTCGGTGGACTTCATCGCCGTGGTCGAGCACAACCATCTGATGCAGGACGCCTGTACGACCTGCACGGCCGAGCAGGTGAAGTCGCGCTACACGGCCGGCTTCACGGCGGCGCAGACGGCGACGGTAGCGGGCTCCTTCGTCGGCCTGTTCGGGATGGAGTGGGGCGTCATCAGCAACGGCGGCCACATCAACATCTATAACCAGGCGCAGCTCATGTCGTGGGCCGGCGAGCCGCTCCACGTCACGACCGACAAGTCGAACTACCCGATGCTGTACACGGCCCTCAAGAACAATCAGGGGACGCTCGGCTCGTACGGCACCTTCAACCACCCGGACTCGACCGACTTCGGGAGCTGGACGCGCACCGCGGACGGCGACGCCGTGATGCGCGGACTCTCCATCGTCTCGGGACCCGCGTTCAGCACGTCGACGAGCTTCGCCCCGGGCGGCTCGACGTACCTGACGCGCTTCAATCAGGCGCTGTCGTACGGCTGGAAGATCGCGCCGGAAGCGCATCAGGACAATCACTGCTGGAACTTCGGCAACGCCACGCCCAATCGTACGGTAGCGCTCATCCCGAACAGCGCCACGTTCAACCAGCAGTCGCTCGTCGCCGCCTTCGGCGCGCGACACTTTTACGCCGCGCAGGATCGCGACGTGCAGCTCGTCTATCGCACGACGGACGGCACCCGCGTGATGGGCGATGCGTTCGACGCCTCCGCGTCCATCCCGGTCGAGATCCGCGTCTCCGATCCGGCCAGTGAAGGGGTGCAGAAGATCGAGCTCTGGGCCGGCCGCGCCGGCACGGTCGCTTCGCCCGGTGCCGCGCCCACGATCGTGGCGTCGAACACCGCCAGCTCGACGCTCACCGCGACGCTGGCGCCGAAGACGTCGGGCGAAGAGTGGTTCTACTACGCGATCGCCGTACAGGCCGACGGCAACAACGTCTGGTCCGCGCCGATGTGGATCAAGTGGGGGACGACGTCGTGCACGCTGCCGGCCGCTCCGGCCCTGAGCGCGCCGGCGAATGCCGCCACCGGCGTGGCACTCGCGCCAACCCTCTCCTGGTCCGCCGTCACCGGAGCTACCTCCTACGACGTCTACCTCGGCAGCAGCGTCTACGCGAATACGGCCGCGACCTCGCAGGCGCTGAGCGGCCTCGCCGCAAACACGACCTACTCGTGGCGCGTCGTGGCGAAGAACGGCTGCGGCAGCGGCCCGAGCTCCGCGACGCGCACCTTCACCACGCTCGGCGCGACGCTCGTCACGCTCATCAACGAAGGAGCCGAGAGCGGCGCCCTCGGTTGGACGTTGACGAAGAACGCCGGCTCCGGCTGGGCCATCGAAACGTCCACCGACTCGCGCAGCGGCGCCAAGCGCTTCAAGACGAACGTCGGCTTCACGACCTACTACGACGGCGCTGACTGGAGCGTCGTCTCACCCGCGTTCAGCCTCACGGGTAAGACGGCGGCGACGCTGACCTTCTACAACAAGTACAAGACCGAATCGGGCTACGACTTTTTCCGCGTGGAGGTCTCGACGAACGGCGGCACGAGCTGGACGCAGCTCCGCAGCGTCTCCGGCCAATCGAGCGGCTATCCGGCCTGGGCACCGCAGGTGACGCTGAGCCTCAACGCCTACGCCGGGCAGGCCAGCGTGAAGGTGCGCTTCCGCTTCACGAGCGATACGTCGGTGGCGGATTGGGGGGTGGCCCTCGACGACGTGCTGGTGACGGCGCAGTAGGCTGAATCTCCCAGATCGTGGCAATCCAGGCAAACCGTGCCCGCTGGCTGGGGAGGGAGGATTCGAACCTCCGAATGTCGGCTCCAAAGGCCGATGCCTTACCGCTTGGCGACTCCCCAATAACGTGGCCGCGGGCGGCGTAGTGTAGCAAAACACGATGCAGCATTTCCTGACCGCACCCTCACGCCGCGTCTGCCGGGCACGGCCCGTGCTCTTTCTGCCGCGCGGGGCAACGACTGACTGATGAGAACTCTCCTCGAAACGGCCGAAAGTGTCTTTCGGGTGATCATCGAGGAGGCGCGCGACTTCGCCGTCATCCTCGTCGACCAGAACGGCCGGATCGAGCTCTGCAATCGAGGGGCGGAAGACATCTTCGGCTTCGCCGCCGGCGAACTGGTCGGACGCGAGTTCGCCATCCTCTTCACCGAAGAGGACCGCGCCGCCGGCATCCCGGAGCGCGAGCTCGCGCTGGCGCGCGAGACCGGACGTGCCGAGGATGCGCGATGGCACCAGCGGGGCGACGGACGACGTTTCTTCGCTGACGGCGTCACCAGCGCCGTACGTGGCGGCGACGGCCGTCTCATCGGCTTCTCGAAGATTACCCGCGATCTCACCGCGCGCTACCTGACCGAGCAACGCCTCGCGGCGCAGCTCGCACTCACGAACCTGCTCAATGAAGAGCAGCCGTTCGCCACCACGGCCCGCCGGATCATGCAGACGATCTGCGAGAGCCTCGGCTGGGACATGGGCGGCCTGTGGAGAGTCGTCGGCGACCGCATCCGCTGCGTCGAGGTGTGGCACGAGGCGGACCTCGACTCCACGTCAGACGCAACGCTTTGCGACGGCCGCGCCTTCGCTCGCGGCGAGGGGTTGCCCGGGCGCGTGTGGCAACTCGGCGAGGCCGTCTGGCTCGCCAGCATCCCTCCCGGCAGCGATGCCTTCCCGCGCGCCGGCGCCGCCGCCCGGCTCGGCATGCGCTCCGCGTTCGCGTTTCCCATTGCCTACGATGGCGAAGTCCGGGGCGTCCTCGAGTTCTTCAGCCGCCGCGAGCGGGAGCCCGAACAGGCCCTCTTGCCGATCATGACCCTCGTCGGCGCGCAAATCGGCGATCACATCGAGCGGCGGCACACGCTGCAGACGCTCGCCCAAAACGAAGAGCGCTATCGCGTCATGTCCGAGACCGCGCAGGACGCCATCTTCACGATCGACGAGGAGAGTACGGTCCTCTTCTGCAATTCGGCCGTCGAGCGGGTCTTCGGCTACTCGCGCGAAGAGCTCGTCGGACAGAAGCTCGACATCGTCATCCCCGAGCGCTACCGCGAAGCGCACCGCCACGGGCTCCAGCGGTATCTCCGGACGCGCGAGAAGCACATTCCCTGGACCGGCGTCGAATTGCCGGCACTGCACAAGGACGGGCACGAGTTCCCCTGCGAGATCTCCTTCGGCGTCTGGGGCGAGGATGCGCATCTCGTCTTCACCGGCTTTGCGCGCGACATCACGGAGCGGAAGCGGGCGCGCGAGGAGCTGGAGCAGTCGCTCGCCGACGCCGAAGCATCGCGCGCTCAGCTCGAGCGGCGGGCCGAAGAGGAGGCGTCGTTCCGCCACCTCGCCAGCGCGCTCACCGGCGCGATCGAGATGACGGACGTCCTGCTCGAGATCACGAATCGGGCGACGCAGGTCACGCGTGCCGACGGCGTCTACGTGGAGCGCATCGTCGGCAAAGGCCAGCCATGGCAGGTGGAGGTCGTGGCCTCGCAGGGGAGGGGAGCGCCGCCGCGCGGCCTGCGCGTGTCGTATCCCGGCTCGCTGACCGAGGAGATCCTCAAGAACAAGCAGCCTGTGATTCTCACGGACATGAGCGGCTTCGGCGGCCACATGGCGCCGTATCTGATGGACACGTGCGCCAAATGCCAGGTGCTCGTCACGCCGCTGGTGGCCGAAAGTGAAGCCCTCGGCGCGCTGGTGCTGCTCAACAGTGGACAGTCCGGACGTCACTTCGGCGATGCCGACGTCGTCCGCGCCCGCACCCTCGGCGATATGACGTCGCTGGCGTTGCGCCGTGTTCGATTGCTGGAGCAGGAGCGCGAAGCCAAGGAAAAAGCCGAAGCCGCGGTGCGCGTTCGCGATGAGACCCTCGGCATCGTCTCGCACGACCTGCGCAATCCGTTGACGCAGATCGGCCTCAGCGCCGATCTGTTGCCCGATGCGTCCCCCGAGGAGCAGCGCGAGCTCATCGAAACCATTCGCGGGGCGTCGCGCCAGGCCCAGCGGCTGATCCAGGACTTGCTCGACGTCGCTCGTCTCGAGGCCGGACGCTTCTCCGTGCAGAAGGTGGAGATCGAGACGGAGCCGGTCGTCCGCGACGCCTGCGAGTCGCACGAGCAGATGGCTTCGCAGCGCAAGCAGCGCATCGTCTGCAACATCGCCTCACCGCTGCCGAAGATCTGCGGCGACCGCGACCGCCTGCTCCAGGTTTTCGGGAACCTGATCGGCAACGCCATCAAGTTCACCCCCGAGCGGGGCACGATCGCGGTCGAGGCGGAGACGCACGGCAACGACGTGGAGTTCCGCGTGCGGGATACGGGTCCGGGTATCCCCGAGGCCGACGTGAAGAACCTGTTCCGCCCCTACTGGCAGGCCAAGAAGACCGCGCACATGGGCGCCGGGCTCGGGCTGGCCATCGTGCGAGGGATCGTCGAAGCCCACGGCGGGAAGGTGTGGGCGGATAACGCCTCGGGCGGGGGCGCGTTGTTCACCTTCACGATTCCGGTGAGGTGACGTTGAATCACCGCGTCGGCGCTTCGCCTAGTTGCACGGTCACCGTCTGACGGCGCGTGCCGCGAATGATGTCGACGGTGATCTGCTGGCCGGGACGAAACCCACGTAAAACGCGGAACAGATCGCCACTGTCCTCGATGGCCTCGGCGCCGACTCTGACCAGGATGTCGGCTTGCGCGAGGCCGGCGCGCGAGGCGGGGGAGTTGGGCTCCACGCGCAGCAGGATCACGCCCTCCTGCACCGGCAGGTCGAACTGCTGGGCAATCTGCGGCGTGATGTCGCCGGGGCCCACGCCCATGTAAGCGCGGCGGACGCGGCCGGTCGTGAGGATCTGGTTGGCGACCTCGTTTGCCAGATTGATCGGCACCGCGAACCCGAGGCCCGTCGTCCCGGCGAGGATGGCGGTGGTGATGCCGATGACGCGGCCCGACGAATCGAGCAGCGGCCCCCCGGAGTTGCCGGGATTGATGGCCGCATCGGTCTGAATCAGGCCGCCGGCGAGGGGGATGCCGCGCGGATCGCGATTCACGGCGCTGACGACGCCGCGCGTGACGGTTCGTTCGAGGCCGAGTGGATTGCCGATGGCAATGGCGAGCTGGCCGACCTCGAGCTCGTCCGAGTTCGCAACCGCGGCTGCCGGGAGGTTGCGCGCGTCGACGCGCACGACCGCAATGTCGATGGCCGGATCGCCGCCCAGGACCGTGCCGGTGAGCGTGCGTCCATCAGCGAGGCTGATCTCGACCGTACGGGCGTTCCCGACGACGTGAACGTTCGTCAACAACACGCCGTCGGAGCGGATGATGACGCCGGAGCCCGAGCTACCGCGCCTGCTGACGCCAACCACAGCCGGTGAGACCGAGCGCGCCACACGGATGACCGTCTCCTCTTCACTGGTGCGTTGTGCTGCGAGAGTGACGGGGAAAGTGAGGAGAAAGAGGAGAGAGAAAATACAGCGGTTCATGGGCCGGGGCGAGGCAGGAAGCGGGCCAGGGCCCGGGCCGGGAGGACGAAGGCGCGAGGTTCCGGGGGCGGCCACCGGGTACATGCCCCTGAACCTCGCGCCTGACCACCCACTGTGCCCCGGCCTACTCCTCACTTCTCCTTGGCGATCGCTCCGACTTTTCCGCCGGTTGCTTTCAGGTAATCGGCGGGGCTGAGCAAAATTTGCGTGCCGCGCAAACCGGCGGAGATGGAGATCACATCGAAGAGCTCGATCGTTTCGTCGACGAAGACCGGGTAAGCCTTCTTTGCCGCGAGCGCCGTCACGCCGCCGCGGATGTAACCGGTGAGCGGCTGCACTTCCTTCAGCGACACCGTGTCGATCTTCTTGTCGCCCGTGAGCGCGGCCAGCGCCTTGAGATCGAGCTGCTGATCGCCGGGGACGACGGCGAAGCAGACGCCGTGCTTGTCTCCTCGCGCCACGAGGGTCTTGAACACCTGCTCCGGCGGCAGGCCTACCTTGCGGGCCACCGATTCGGCGGCGAGATCGTCGGGGTCGACCTCGTACTCACGAAGCTCATAAGTGACGCCGAGGGAGTCGAGCAGGCGTGCGGCGTTGGTTTTCATGCGGCGCGTAGTTTATTGCGCACGCGATTTGCTCCGTCCCTTTGCGTCCGCGGCCGCCGGTGGCGACGCGAGCGATGAAAAACGAGTGAAGACGCGCAAGAAGATCATCATCTTCGGCCTGACCGTCAGCTCTTCCTGGGGCAACGGACACGCGACTCTATGGCGGGCCCTTCTCCGCTCGCTGGCGGCGATGGGGCACGAAGCGATTTTCTTTGAGCGTGACGTGCCGTACTACGCGAAGACGCGCGATCTTCATCGAGGCGCCGGTTGGGACCTGGTGTTGTACCAGGACTGGGCTGAAGCGCTGCCGCTTGTAGAGAGCGCCCTGGCGGACGCGGATGTCGCGATGGTGACGTCTTACTGTCCGGACGCTGCCGCCGCGAGCGAGCTGTTGCTCACGAAACCGAACGCACTCCACGTCTTCTACGATCTCGACACTCCGGTGACGCTCGAGCGGCTTGCACGTGGTGAAAACGTCGAATACCTCCCGCCCGGCGGTCTCGGCGCCTTCGACCTCGTACTCAGTTTCACCGGCGGACGCTCGCTCGACGCCCTGCGCGACCAGCTCGGCGCGAAGAAAGCATTGCCGCTCTACGGCAGCGTCGACACGACCGCGCACTACCCGGTGGCGCCTCTTCCGCTCTACCGCTCCGATCTCTCGTACCTCGGCACGTACGCCGAGGATCGACAGCAAGGCGTCGAGCGCCTCCTCCTCGGCGCGGCTCGCGCGCTGCCGGAGCACCGCTTCGTCATCGGCGGCTCCATGTACCCGCGCGACTTCCCCTGGACCGACAATATCTGGTTCATGGAGCACGTCGCCCCGCCCGAGCACCCCGCCTTCTACTGCAGCTCCAAACTGACGCTGAACGTCACCCGCGCCGCCATGGCCCGGTACGGCTACTGCCCCTCCGGCCGCCTCTTCGAAGCCGCCGCCTGCGGCACGCCCATCCTCACCGACACCTGGGACGGCCTCGACACCTTCTTCGAGCCGAAAAAGGAAATCCTCTGCGCCGCCACGACCGAGGAAGCGATCGAAGCCCTGCGCCTCCCGGACCAGGAACTGCAGACCATCTCCGACAACGCCCGAAAGCGCGCGTTGGCCGACCACACCGCCGAACGCCGCGCCGAACAGATGATCGAAGCATTCAACGCCGCATAGCGCAGCACCGACAACAACTAGAAACCAACAACGGGCAGGGAGGTGGGCAAATGTGGGGCATCGTTCCCGCTGCCGGAATCGGCAGCCGTATCCAGCCGCTGGCATTCAGCAAGGAGCTGCTGCCTGTCGGGAGCCGCTTCGAAGGGGACGCCGAGCGTCCGCGCGCCGTCAGCGAGTACCTCGTCGACCGGATGCTCATCGCCGGTGCGACGAAGATCTGCTTCGTCATCTCCCCCGGCAAGTCGGACATCGTCTCCTACTACGGCGGCGCCATCGGCGAGGCCGCACTCTGCTACGCCGTCCAGCAGCAGCCCAACGGCCTCTGCGACGCCATCTTCCACGCCCTGCCGTTCATCCCGCCTGACGAGCACGTCCTGGTCGGCCTCCCCGACACCGTCTGGTTCCCCGAGAACGGTTTCGAAGCCCTCGGCGACGACGACCTGTCGTTCCTCTGCTTCCCGGTCGAGCGCCCCGAGTTCTTCGACGCCGTGGTCATGGACGAGCACGACAACGTGGAGGAGATCCAGGTCAAGACCCCCGGCGCCCGCTCGAACTGGGTCTGGGGCGCGTTCAAGGTGCGTGCATCAGTCCTGAGCGAGCTCCGCGACCTCTGGCTCGAACGCGGCGCCAGCGACCACTACATCGGCACGATCGTGAACCACTGGATCGCCCGAGGCGGCCGCGCCCGCGCGGTCCGTGAAGGCACCGCTTACGTGGATGTCGGCACCCTGCACGGCTACCGGGAGGCCATCACCCTGCTCAGCGCGCAAAAGAACGCGGGCACCGAGACCGCCGGGGCACGATAGGACCAATAGGACAGATGGCTTCCCCATAGGTCCCATAGGTCCTATCTGTCCCATAGGTCCCATCGTTCCCTGTTGATCACGCCCTCACGGCCAGAACTTGGCGCACTTGTTCACGGTCCAGCGCTCCAGTCTCGCCATGGTCATGCGCAAGGTCTTGGTCAGCGACTGATAGTAAAAGCTCCAGTCCCCCTCCTCGTCCTTGAGCCCGAAGACCATGCCGAGCTGCACCACCAGCACCTCGTCCACCGTCGCCTCGACCAGCGCTGCTTCCTTCTTCACCAGGTCGTCCCCTCCCTGGCCGCTGGCGGTTTCGAACTGGTAGCGGAACGCATCCACCGACTTCATCTTCGTCTGCGCTAGTTTCTTCGGGTGCGTCGCGGAGAAACCGCTGACGCGGCTCTCCATCGCCATGGCCTTCTTCATCCCGGTCCACGCCTGTGCCGAGGTCTTCGGCGGCGCAGGCGGCGCCTGAAAGTTCATGGCATTCGAGTGGTACACCGTCGGTGATTTAGTGTCCCCCTCGACGTGCACCATGCACCCAGTCAACGCCGCGGTGAAGAAGTGCTTCGCGTCGACCTGGACCTCGGCTTTCTTGCTCGGCGTCAGGGTGATCCGATACGTCTGGTCGACGTTCCACGGCAGCCAGTAGGTCGGGAACCACTCCTCGGTCAACCGCGCCTGACTGAACTCGACGTCGCACCGGTTCAGCGCCACGGCGTCCGTCAATTTCGCGTACAGGATGCGGTTCGCCCCCTTGACCTGATACAGCGTCAGATCCGGCGAAACGACTTTCGCCTTGAGGTTGTCCCTGTTCTCACTCCCCAACTCCGGCACGATCGCCTTGCGCGAAGCAAACCCCGCCGCGTCCTCGAGAAACTCACTCGTAGCAGTCATGCCCCGCAATTGTACAGAGGCCGCCGGAGGCGCTCTCGTGTACTCTGCGGAATGCCCGCGCCTGCCCGGTTCGTTATGCTGAATAACTTCCAGGCGGTTACCAGACTCAGGGGGAACATTTGAATCGAATCCGGGTGTATGGGCTGACGTGTGTCCTTTTGCTGCTCGGTCTTTCGGCCGGCGCTACCACCATCGTCATGCCGACGGACGCCGCGCTGGTCGAGAAGGCGGGGGTCATCGTCGAGGGGACCGTCCTTGCGTCGCTGCCGGTCGAGTGGAATGGCGGGATCTGGACCGAGACCACCGTCCGCGTTGCCAAGACGCTCAAGGGCGAGGCTGCGGGGGACATCGCCGTTCGTGAGATTGGTGGCGTGCTCGGCGACCGGATCACGAAGATCTTCGGGACGCCTGCGTTCAAGGACGGCGAGCGTGTCCTCCTCTTTTTGAATCCTGCGCCGAACGGCGGCTATCGCGTCGTCGATCTCTTCGTTGGGAAGTTCTCGCGGCAGAAGGCATCCGACGGACGCGAGCTGTGGGCGCGGGCTGATGCCGAATCGCGGGTCAACCTGCTCGATGCGGACTTCCAGCCGCTTCCGGACGCCACCATCCAGCGCGATGCGGCGCGGTTCGAAACCTTTGTTGCGGACGAAGTCGCCGGGCGCGAGGGCAAGCCGAACTATGGCGTGCAGAACCCCGTGCTCCTGCCGGAGGCCGGCAGCGCCATCAAATCCGAATTCACTCTCATCGACGAGCCGACCGTCTACCGCTGGTTCTCCTTCGACAACGGCGGGGCGGCGAACTGGTACGTCTATGGGACCCAGCCCGGCTACTCGAACAACGGCGTCGGCGAAGTGCAGACGGCCGTGAACGCCTGGACCGGGCTGGCCGACGCGAAGATCCGCTACAACTACGCCGGCATCCGCACGCAGACGCCGGGCGGCATGGACCGCACCAACGGCGTCCACGAAGTCATGCTCAACGATCCGTTGAGCGAAATCGAAGGGACGTGGAGTCCGTCCACCGGCGGCGTGGTCGGCATCGGCGGTTTCAATGGCGTCAGCTCCGGCGGCAACTGGACCGCGCCGTTCGCCGCGGACGCATCGCATCCGGCCGGCACCGTCCGCGCCTACAACATCACCGAAGGCAATCTCGTCATCCAGGACGGCGTGAGCCCCGCGAAGGGGATCAGCAGCAGCCGCCTGGCCGAGATCATCTCCCACGAGTTCGGCCACACCCTCGGTTTTGGCCACAGTGACGACCGCGGCGCCCTCATGTACTACAGCGTCACCGGTCTCGGCCCGTCGCTGCGTGAGGACGACCGCCTCGCCGCCCGCTGGCTCTACCCGAACGGCACCACGACGACGCCGCCGCCCGCGCAGGCACCGGCCGCGCCGGCGAGCCTCACGGCCACGGCCGCCGGCTCGTCGATCAACCTCGCTTGGACCGACAACTCCAGCAACGAGACCGGCTTCTCGATCTATGTGGCCCAGGGGAGCGGCGGCTTCGTGAAGAACGGCACCGTCGGCCAGAACGCCCGCACCGCCACGCTCAGCGGCGTTGGCGCCGGCAGTTATCGCGTCTACGTCACCGCCTACAACGGGTCGGGAGAGTCGTCGCCGTCGAACACCGCCAGTGTGGCCATCGCCGCGTCCGTGGTGGCGAGCTTCACCATGACGCCGACCACCGGCACGGCCGGGATCACGAACTTCGTGTTCACCGACCAGTCGACCGGCGCTACGTCGCGCGCCTGGAACTTCGGCGACGGCGCCACCTCGAACGCCACGAATCCGGCCCACGTCTACGCGCAGTCCGGCCAGTACACCGTCACGTTGACGGCGTTCGGCTTCGGCGGTGCGCAGTCGACCGCCACGAAGAGCGTCTCGATCGGCGAGCCGCTCACCGCGAACTTCACCTTCTCGCCGGCGAACCCTTCGACGTCCGACACGGTCCGCTTCACCGACGACTCCACCGGCGGCGTCACGTCGTGGTTCTGGACGTTCGGCGACGGCACCAACTCCTCGCAGCAGAATCCGTCGCACCGCTACACCGTCGGCGGCGCCTACAACGTCACCCTCACGGTGGCGCGCGGCGGCGCGACGAGCGGGAAGACGAAGACCATCATCGTGACCTCGTCCAACCCCGGCACGCCGGCGGTCAACGCGTCGTTCGAAGTGTCGCCTGTGACGCCGGCGGCCGGCAAGAGCGCCCTCTTCTCCGACGTCTCCACCGGCACGCCGACGGCGTGGTCGTGGAACTTCGGCGACGGCGGCACGTCGACGTCGAAGAATCCGGTGCATACCTTCAACGTGGCCGGCACCTACCTCGTGACGCTCGTGGCCTCGAACGCCACGAGCTCCAGCACGTCGACGAAATCCGTCACCGTTACGCGGGAGCTCACCTCGTACCGTTCGCTCATCTCCGTTACCGCGCAGACCAACGGCGTCGGTGGCTCGGCGTGGCGGACGGAACTGACGCTCTTCAACGCAGGCGACGAAGGGGTGAACGCGGAACTGCTCTTCATCCCGGGCGCCGGCGGCGCGCCGCGCACGGCCACGGTCTTCCTCTCGCCGCGACAGTCCGTCACGTTCGAGAACACGCTGCTCGACCTCTTCGACATGAGCGGCGGTGCCGGCGCGCTGGCGATCGAAGCGACCGCCGCGAGGTCTGCGCCAGACCTCAAGGTCACGTCGCGCACGTTCACGGACGGCGACAGCGGCACGTACGGCCAGTCCGTGCCGACGGTCTCGGACGTCAACCTTGCGCAGACGCTGTACCTCACGGGGATGGCCGTCAACAGCAACTACCGCACGAACGTCGGTCTCGTGAACCGCGCCTCGAGCGCCGTCACGACGACGCTCACGCTCCTCGATGCCACCGGCGCGACGCTTGCCACCGCGAACGTCACGGTGCCGGCCAACGAGTTCCAGCAGGCTGCGCTCGCGAGCTACTTCCCGGCCGTCGCGAACCGCTCGTTCGACGTGTTGTCGATGCGCGTGACCTCGGCGGCCACGAACGCCGTGAGCGTCTACGCCTCGGTGGTGGACAACCGGACGCAGGACCCGATCTACATCCAGGCGGCCGCCGCGCCCTCCGGCACGAGCCTCATCATTCCGGCCGTCGGCCGCGCCCAGGGTGCGAACAACACCTTCTGGCGCAGCGACGTGACGATCTTCAACCCCACGAGCTCCTCGATGACGGCGACGCTTCGCTTCGGCTCGTCGACCAAACCGGTCAGCATCGGGGCCGGTGACACGCTCGTGCTCGACGACGTGCTCCTCGACCTCGGCCTGCCGTCCGGCAGCGGCGCGCTGGAGATGACGTGGGGCGGCAGCACCGGCCCGGTCGTCACCAGCCGCACGTTCACCCCGGCCCCGAACGGCGGCACGTACGGTCAGTCGATCGACCCGGTCGCACGTCAGGCGGCCAAAGTCTTCGTGACCGGTCTCCGCTCGGACGGCGCTTTCCGCACGAACGTCGGCTTCGTGAACAGCAGCGCGAACGCCGTACAGATCACCGCCAGGCTGCTCTCCGCCTCGGGCACGGAGCTCGGCACCGCCACGTTCACGCTCGGCGCAAAGGGACAGGTGCAGTATGGCGTCGGCAGCCTGTTCTCGATCAACCCGGCCGAGATCGGGGCGTGCACGCTGGAGGCGAGCAGTAGCGCCAATGTATTCGCGTACGGCTCGATCGTGGACAACGTCAGCGGTGATCCGGTGTTCTTCGCCGGCGAGTGATTGGCTGTCAGAACGTATCGATTACCGGAGGTGCCTTTCGCGTTGAGGGGCACCTCCTTCTTTTTGCCTCCGTAACCTGACGCAGTCGTCTACAGAGTGCGCGGTTTGCGTCCAGCAGCCCAAACGCTGGCCCTGCGCGCCATGGGTTAATGAATGGGCGTCTGGAGCCGGTCAATTTAAACCATGGTGGAGCGCGCGGAGGTGCGGACGTTCAGCTCACGTTGCGATGAGCCGATCGAAGACGAGCGCTGACCACGTTTCCATCGCCTCGCGCTTTGCGGTCAGCTCTTCGCGGGAGGTCCAGGTGCCGGTCATCTTCTCGGTCTCCAGCACGCGTACGTCGAGGCTTTCGGCTTCGAGCATGAAGACGGCGCCGAGGTGGACGCGGCCCACTTCGGTGGTGTCGTCGTTCAGAATGCCGGCGAAGGTCAGCTCGTAGTCCCCCTCGATGTGCACCTCTTCGTCGAGCTCCTTCCAGAGGCCGTCGAGGAGCTCCGGGGTGTCGGGGTTGATGTGCCCGCCGATGCCGAGGGAGAGCTTGTGGTGCAGGCGGGCCTCGGTCTGCTTCGACGTCCGCTGCAGAAGAAAGTACGACGAACCGTGGCGGACGATCACGTACGGGATGATCTGCTTGTACTCCGGCGAGACCTCGGCCACGTCGCGCGGCAGAAACAGATGGCGGTCATTGATGACTTCGAGGATCGGCTCGGCGTCGACGATCAACCCGAGCTCGTGGCCGTCGATGTAGGGGGAGAGGTCCGCGCGGCGGACAACCATCACTTCTTCGCTCATTGAAACAACTCCAGTACGGCGTCGTGCACGGCGCCATTCGTGGTCACGGCACTGCCGCGATCGGGACGGGCCTCCCCGCTGAGGGTGGAAAAGCGGCCGCCTGCTTCCTCGACGATCACCTGCAACGGTGCGGCGTCCCAGTGGCCGAGCCCTTCCGGCTCGATGGCGATCTCGATGGCCCCCTCGGCGACGAGCATGTGCGACCAGAAGTCGCCGAACGCGCGCGTGCGCTGGCAGCGCCGCACCAGCGTCAGGAACGCCTCGCTGCTGCCGTGCTTCTCGAAGTCGGGGAGGGCGTCGTAGCTGAGGTGCGACTCCTCGATCGTGGCAATGCGTGAGACGGAGAGGCGCTCGCCGTTGCAGAACGCTCCTTCGCCGCGCGCCGCCCACCAGCGGCGGCCGAGCGCGGGGGCGCTGACGACGCCGACCATACCGCGGCCGTCGACGTCCAGTGCGATGAGGGTGGCCCAGACAGGGATGCCGCGGATGTAGTTCTTCGTGCCGTCGATCGGATCGAGGATCCAACGGCGGGCAAAGTCGCCGGTGGTGCCGAATTCTTCGCCGAGGATGCCGTCGTCCGGGCGGGCTGCCGCGATCAGGTCGCGGAGGGCGCGCTCGGTCGCTTCATCGGCCTCGGAGACGGGGGAGCGGTCGCTCTTGGTGCGCACCGCCAGATCGGCGCTCCGGTACCACTGCATGGTGATGGCATCAGCGGCATCCGCCAGTTGCAGCGCGAGCTGGAGGTCGGGGGTCATGGGCCGGGGAGGGTAGCAGAACGATGGGACCTATGGGACAGATGGCACCAATGGCTGCGCAGGGAGCGCCTGTGACTCACTCTGCGCAGCCATAGGTCCGATCTGTCCCATAGGTCCTATCGTTCCCTGTGGCTCGCCGGGCCACATCACCCTTGACAAACGATGACCCGATGAACGAATAACGCGGCACA
>DASWMP010000265.1:0-35141 GCA_036399695.1 Thermoanaerobaculia bacterium
ATCTGGCCGAATATCGGCACCGCGAGCACGGCTGGATCCAAGGTGGGACAGACACTCTTGTCTGTCCGCGCCCGCAGGCGCCGATTTCAAGGCCTGAGACACCCTCCTAGCGCCACCGCACTCCTGGATTGCTTCGCGTGAAACGCTACGCCACCACGTAGCGGCCTTTGCCCTGGCGCTTGGCTTCGTACAGCGCTTCATCGGCGCGCTTGCGGAGGCTCTCGGGCGTGTCGGCGGGGAGCGGCGCTGTCAGGCCCGCCGAGGCGCTGATCGGGCGGGAGACGTCCTCGTAGCGGAACGGCACGCGCACGAGCCGGGCGTAGACGGCGTCCATGACCGCCTTCGCGCCATCGATCGACGGCTCGCCGAACAAGATTCCGAATTCATCGCCGCCGAGTCTTGCGAAGACGTCGCCGGGGCGGAGCTCGGCGCGGATGGTGTGGGCGAATGTGATCAGGGCGGCGTCGCCGGCGGCGTGACCGAGCTGGTCGTTGATCGGCTTGAAGTTGTCGAGGTCGATGAGGGCCAGCGCTCCGGCCTGGCCATCGACGCTCTTCGCCAGCACCTCGTTGAAGTAGCGCACGTTGTGGATGCCGGTGAGCGCGTCGTGGGTCGCCAGGCGGAGCAGCTCCGCTTCCTGAGAGATGTTGCGCAGCGTCAGGATGGTCGAGGTATCGGTCTCGCCGGCGAAACGGAACGGGACGCTGCTCGCCTCGTACGGTTGCCCGCGCAGCTCGATGCGCCGCTCGGCGTTGCGGATCGTCGGGTTCGCCCACCAGCGGGGCTCGAGCTGCGGCTGGCTCAGGAGCTCCGAGACCTCCGACCCGAAGTAGAGCTGCCCGAAGACCTCCTCGGCCGGACGGTTTGCGTAGAGCAGCGTCTGGCGCGAGCTGACGATCAGCAGCGGATCGGGGACGGCGTCGAAGGCCGCCTTCAGGTAGTTCTGCTCCGTCACGTCGTCCAGCACGACGTACGCGTAGCTCGTTCCCTCATGGTCGACGCTATGGCAACGGACGTTGGCCACGTGCGCCACGCCGTCGAGGTAATAGACCGTGCTGAAGATCGTGCCGCTGCCGCGCGCGAGGAGCGTATCGATCCGTTCCGGCTGCGTGAACTCGATCGCGTCGAGCAGCGTCGTGATCGGCTGCCCTCTGACGAAACTTCGGCGAAAGGCGTCGCTGCCGTCCACGATGGTGCGCGAGAGCCGGTCGATGACGACGCCGGCCTGCGGTGACGCCCGCAGCACGGCATGGAACAGGTCCTCGGCGCGGCGTTTGGCGCGGCGCTCGCCGGCCTGCGCCAGCTCGCGGTCGATGGCCGCGGTCAGGCGCGTCAGGCGATGCTTGAGCAGGTAATCGGAAGCGCCGGCGCGCATCAGTTCCACCGCCGTCTCCTCCCCCACCGCGCCGGAAACGACGACGAACGGAAGATCGCGGCCGCTCGACTTGAGGGTCTCGAGCGCCGCCGGGGCGGAGAAGTTCGGCAGCGTGTAATCGCTGACGACGATGTCCCACTCCTCCGACTGCAGCGCGGCCAGCATCTCCTCGCGCGTCTCGACGCGGTGCATCGTCGGATCGAAGCCGCCGCGCTTGAGCGCCATCGTGAAATGAGCGGCGTCTAGATCGTTGTCCTCGACGAGGAGCACGCGAACCGGCTTCGTCATGCGTGCACCATCTCCCGCGCGGCCGGGCTCTCGCTGCCGGTTGTAAAGTAGATCGTCGCACCTTTACCGACCTCCCCTTCCGCCCAGGCCTTGCCGCCGTGCCGCATCACGATCTTCTGCACCGTGGCCAGACCTATGCCCGTTCCTTCGAAGTCCCGGGTGGAGTGGAGCCGCTGGAAGGGACGGAACATCTTCGCCGCGTGCGATTGATCGAAGCCGGCCCCGTTGTCGCGGACGTAGAACGTCGGGTCCCCGCCGTTGCGCACGACGCCGAACTCGATGCGGGCCTCGTCGCGGTTGCGGGTGAACTTGAACGCGTTGTTCATCAGATTCTCGAGGACGGCGCGGAGGAGACGGGCGTCGCCGACTGTCCGAGCCCCTTCGCGAATCTCGAAGCGCACCTGCCGGTCCGGCGCCTTCTGCTTCAGGGTCTCGGCCACCGAACGGGCGATCGAGCTGAGGTCGACCTCGTCGTGAACCAGCTCGGCGCGGGTGACCCGGCCCATCTCCATGAGACCTTCGATCAGCTCGCGCATCTGATGACAGCCGCGGCGGATCCAGTCGACGCATTCCTTGCCGAGGTCGTCGAGGTTCTCCTTGTGGTCCTCCTCGAGCGCCTGCGCGAAGCCGTCGATCGAGCCGAGGGGGCCGCGCAGGTCGTGGACGACGGCGTACGCGAAGCCTTCCAGGTCCTTGTTCGACGCTTCGAGCTCGAGGGAGCGGCGGCGCAACGAGGTGTCGCGCTCCTGCATCTGCTCGACGAGCGTATTGATGGAGCCGCCGAGCGTGCCGAGGGAACCGGCCGCGGCGGGGATGCGGTGGGAGAAATCGTGGTCGCGGGCGAGGCGGCTGACACTGTCGGCGAGCGGGACGATGCGCCGCAGGAGCGCACGGCGCACCAACGCACCGGCGGCGGCACCGAGCAGGAGCGCGGCGAGCGCACCGGCGCCGAGGACGCGGAACCACCAGGAGACGCGAATGGCCAGCGGCGCCGCGGCCGGTTCGGTGCAGAATGTCTCCCCCGCGGGGTTGCGGCTGCAGACGATTTCGGCGGCGGCGAAGCGTGCAGCCAGCCGTGTCGAGAGAGCGGGACGGAGCGGAGGAGGAGGTGGCGTCTGGGCGATGAGAGACCCGTCAGCGGCGTAGAGTCTGGCGGCGGCGATGGCGCCGATTCCTTCCAGGGCGTGCTCGGTATCGCCGGCGCGCAGGGCCCGCTCGACTCGCGCCGCACCGTCTGCGGCCGCCTCGGCGAGCTCCCGGCGCGACGTCACGATGTCGATGCACGCAACGACGGCCAGCGTCCCCGTGACGCCCACCAACGTGACGAGCAACACGGTGATCCAGGCGAGCTGCTCGATCGGTCCACTGACTCGGTTCGACATGGGTGCGCCGCGACGCTTCTCGCGGCTTGTGTCTTGCAGGCGCCACTGCAAGAATTCCGCCGTCGGGAGATGAGTTGAGCGCACGACCAGTCGTCCGTTTCGTGGGGGGAGCGCTGCTCGCCGCAGCCGCCATGTTTGTGGCGTCGTGCCGTGAACGGCAGGAAGCGGTTGCGGCCGAGGTGCCGGCGCTCGAGGTGAAGGCGGAGGTGGCGAAGCCGCAGACCGCCGCGGTCGTGGCCCCGTACGACGGCCGCATCGACGCGGTGCGCGTCACCGAGGGAGCGGCCGTCAAAGCGGGCGACGTCGTCATGACGATCAGCAATCCGACGGTCGAGCGCGACCTCGCCTATACCCGCGCGCAGCTCGCCCTCGCCGAGTACCGGCTCCGGAACGCGAACGCACCGCGACGCTCCGCGCCGGCCTCAGAGCCGAACAACGACGACCGCATCCGCGCCATCGAGAACATCGCCAGGAGCCGCAAGACGCGGCTGGACCGTTACGAGAACCTGTACAAGACGCGCGACATCACGGCAGACGAGCTGGAGAACGCGCGCATGGAGTACGCGGCCGCGGAGCGCGACCTGGCGGCCGAGCGGAACGTGCGGCAACGGGCGGAAATGGTGCAGCCGACCGATCCGGGGCTGCTGCGGCTCGACCTGGAGAAAGCGCGCGCCGAGATGGCCGTCGTCGAGGACCGGAAACGGCAGCTCACCGTCGTCGCGCCGATCGGCGGCGTCGTCACGCGCATCCTCGCTTCCACCGGCGAAACGATCTTCCCGCGCGATCCGCTGTTCGAGGTGACGAACGCCTCGACGCTCGACGTGCGCGGCCTCGTCGCGCCGGAGCTGCTGCGGCACGTGAAGCCCGGCATGCCGGTGGACGTGAAGGTCTTCACGGTGCCGCCGCGCCGCTTCACCGCCGCTATCCGTAATGTCGTGCCCCCCACTGATTCGGGCGGCGCGACGATCGTCGTCCCGATCACCAATCCGGACGGCGTGCTGCAGCCCGGCACGCCCGCGACCATCACGGTGAGGTAAGCGACCATGCGCCGATTCGCTGCCGTTCTCCTCTTCCTGCTCGCGTTGCCGCTGGGCCGCCCGCTCGCCGCGGACACGCTCTCGTTCGATGCGGCGCTCCAGCGCGCCATGCAGACGCGCGGCGTTGACACCGCCTTCGCCTCCGGCATCTCCCGCCTGGAGACACCGTACGGACCGATGCTCCCGACCATCCGCGCCGAAGCCGCGGCGCAGCGGGCGGAGAACATCGAGCTGATGAGCAGCGGCACGGTGCGCTTCGACGCACTGACGATGCTCCTCTCCGTCGATTACCCGCTGTTCGAGCGCGGCGCGCGCGACCGGCGGCTGGCCTTGGCTCGCACGTCGGCGCAGCTCTTCCGCCGCCGCGCGCTCGACGAGGCGGACGAGGTCTTTCGCGAGACGCTCGACGCCTTCACCGATCTCTACGTCGCCGACCGGCGCATGGAACTGCTCACGGATGGCGTGCGTCACGCCGGGATGCTGCGCGAGCGCGCCCGGACGATGCTGGAGCTCGGGCAGATCACGACCACGACGGCAGCAAACTGGGAGGAGCAGGCGCTGGCGACGGAGTCGCGGCGCCTCGATTACGAGCTGGCCCGCCTCGACGCGGAGACGCGCCTCAAACAGCTCATCGGCGACCGCACGAACGAGCCGCTGCGGGCGAACATCGACCTCGACGGGCCGGACGGCGGTGCGATCCGCACCGTCAGCCTCGAACGGCTCGTGGAGCGCGATCCGCTCGTCGACCGCGCCACGCTGCAGGAGATGCAGAAGCGGATCATCGTCGAAGAGCTGATGGCGCAACGGCGTCCGCAGTTCCTCGTCTCCGCCTTCGGCGGCGTGGCCACGGTGCCGAACGGCTTCCGCAGCTCGACTCAGGAAGGATCGTACGGGATCTACGGCGTGCGGCTGTCGTTCACGCTGCCGTCGTTCGACGCGGCGGCGGCGACGCGGCTCACCGAGGCGCAGCTCGAGCTCGAAGAAGCAACGCGAATGAGGAACGCCGCTGCGGCCGCGACGCGCACGCGCGGCAACCTGCTGTCGCTCTCGATGAACGCCGCCGACCAGCGCATCGACATCCTCAACAAGCAGATCGCGCTGGCGAAGCAGCGGCAGGAATCGATCACCCGTCTGGTGCTCGCCGGCGTGCGCACGGAATCGGAGCTCGTCGAGGCGGTCACGGAAGTGGCGCGGCGCGAGAGCGATCTCCTGGCGGTGCGGATGGAGCGGTGGCGCCTGGAGCAGACCGCGCGGCAGTTGCAGATGCAGAAGAAGGCAGTCATCGCCGAGACGCCGTCCGGCGGGGTCGTGCAATGACGTTGGCCGTCCTCCTCACCGCCGAGGGGACGTACCCGCACGCGGCGGGAGGCGTGAGCACCTGGTGTGACGCGCTGCTGCGTAATACGCCGGAAGTCCGCTACACGCTCCTGCCGCTGATGATGAACCCGCACATCGAGCTGAAATACGAGCCGCCGCCGAACGTGCGCCGGGTCATGAACGTGCCGCTGTGGGGGATCGAAGAGCCGTCGGAGTTCACGACCGGCATCGCCTTCGCCACGCTCTTCGACCGCAAGCGGCAGACGTCGGCGGAGGCCATCGAGTCGAAGTTCGTGCCGCTGCTGCGCGACCTGCTGGCGTACGTCAACGATCCGCCGCAGGGCGACGTGACCCGCTTCGGCCGGACGCTCGTAGCGATGGAAGACTACTTTCGCACGTACGACTACAACGATACCTTCAAGGCTCCGGTGACCTGGCGCGCCTTCCGCGCGGAGATGGAAGCCTTCAGCGCGCGCGACGTCGCTCAGAAGGCGCTGCCCGGCCCCGAGCATCAGCACCCGTCGCTGTTCGATCTCACGGAGTGCCTGCGCTGGCTGTACCGCTTCCTCATCGTGCTGAACGTGCGGCCGCCGCGCGTGTCCGTCACGCATTCGACGGCGGCGGCGTTCTGCGGCCTCCCCTGCATCACGGCCAAAGTACGCCACGGCACGCCGATGATCCTGACGGAGCACGGCGTCTACCTGCGCGAGCAGTACCTCTTTCTCTCCCGCTTCCGCCGTCTCTTCTTCTGCAAGCAGTTCCTGCTGAACCTGATCACCGCCGTGGTCCGGGCGAACTATCACTTCGCTGACGTCGTGGCGCCGGTGTGCCACTACAACACCCGCTGGGAAGTGGCGCACGGTACGCCACAGCCGAAGATCCGCGTCATCTACAACGGCGTCGATCCGGACATCTGGACGGAGGCACCAGCGGCAGCGCCTCTCTCCACTGCGCAGCATGTCGTAGCGACGGCGCGCATCGATCCGCTGAAGGACATCGAGACCTTCCTCCGCGTGGCCGCACGCGTGCGGGAGACGCATCCGAACGTCCGCTTCACCGTGTACGGCATCGTTGCGGACGAGACGTACTACCGCCGCTGTCTGGCGATGCGCGCGCACCTGAAGCTCGACGGCGTCGTGCAGTTGGGGACGCCGGCGGAGAATGTCGTCACGGCGCTGCACGGCGCGGACGTCGTCCTGCTGACCAGCATCTCCGAAGCTTTTCCGTATTCGGTGCTGGAGGCGATGTCGTGCGGGAAAGCGGTGGTGGCAAGCGACGTCGGCGGCGTCGGCGAAGCGCTGGAAGGCTGCGGTGTGCTGGTGAAGCCGCGCGACGACGAGACGTTCGCTTCCGAAGTCCGCGCGCTCCTCGACAACCCGACGCTGCGCCAGCGCCTCGGCACGAAGGCCCGGGCGCGCGTCCTTGAAGAGTTCCGCCTCGACCACGCCATCGGCAGCTATCTCGCGCTCTACCACGACCTCGGCGAACGGGCGGCGGCGTGACGGCAGTGGTCGAGTCGCCGCGCGACGCGGTGCACGAGCTCGGACAACAGATCGTCGACCTCATCGGCGTCCCGAAGGATCCGTGGGAGATCGCCGCGCACCTGGAGGTCATCGGCCTCCGCGACGCCGACGCCCGCGCGCAATACGGCGAGCGCGATCTCTTCGCCCTCGCCCATCGCCTCTTCGCCGATTTCCAGAACGGCGCATTCCGGTTCGTGATCGACCCGCCCGACCCGGAGAAGCCGGTGCATCCGGCCGTCCGCTTCTTCCGCTACTACATGGTCGGGCTGTCGTTCTCGGTGCCGATGGCGCTGCAGGCCATCGCCATGCTGGTCTGGGGCTACGGCATCTGGGGGGCCATCGACCTCGACCTGCGCGCCGGCAGCGCGATCGCGCTCGGCTTCATCGCCAGCTACGTCGTGACCGGCGGCTTCGCGCAGGCCATCGTCCGCCGCGGCCTCTTCCACATCTATCAGGAAGACGGCTGGCTGGCCCGCTGGACCGTGCTGCGCGCCTGGTCGCTCTCGCTGCGCATCGTGCTCGCGCTCGTGCCGCTGGTGCTGCTCGTCAACCTGCTGTTCGAGATGCTGCCCTGGTCGATCCTGCTGCTGGCGGCCGGCTACTACGCCGCGCTCTCGGTGCTGTGGCTGAACTGGTCGATGCTCTACCTGCTGCGGAAAACGGCGCTCTTCGCGCTGACTACGGCCATCGCGCTAACGGCGGTGCTGGCGGCGGCGAAGCTGCTGAATTTCGGTCCGGTGGCGGCGAACGCGGTCGGACTGGCAGTCGCGGACGTGCTGACGTTCGTCATCGCGCTCCGGCACCTGAACCGGATCGCGCACGACAGGCTGGCCACCGAGCCGGTGAACCCGCCGCGCCTCACGGTGCTGGTGTACAGCACGGCGCGCTTCTTCGTCTACGGGCTGCTGTACAACACGTTTCTGTTCGCCGACCGGATGATCGCCTGGACGTCGCACGTCGGCCGGGAAGACTTTCCGCCGTACGGCTTCTGGCTGAACGTGCGGTACGAGCTGGGGATGGATCTGGCACTCGTCGTCGTGATGGTCCTGAGCGGCGTGGTCGAGTACACGACGCAGCGCTTCTCGGAGACGCTGATCCCGAACGAGAAGCGGCACAAGTCGGCGGCGGCACAGGCGTTCCTCAACGCGGCGCGCGCGGCGCAGCGGCGGAGGGTGCTGCTGCTGGCGGTGTGGTCGGTGTTCGCGTTCGCCATCGCCATCGGCGTAGCGTTGCTGCTGCGCGCCAACGCGGCGCCCCGTTTCCAGGAGCCGCTCGCCTCGATCACCACCACGCGGGTTTTCTGGATCGCGTCGGTGGCGTACGTCATCTACATGTTTGCCGTGCAGAACATCCTCGTGCTGCTGACGCTGTCGCGCGTCGATCTGGTGGCGCGGGGGGTGGGAATCGCGCTGGCGGTCAACGTGGCGGTGGGCTTCATCGGCAGCCGGGCCATTCACTATTCGTTCGCGGTCGTGGGGCTGCTGGCCGGCGCGACCGTGCTGCTGTTTCTCACCCGCCGCTCGATGAGCCGCGTGCTCGACGAGCTCGATTTCTATTACTACGCGGCCTACTGACATGTACGCGCTCCTCGTCACCGACGCCCTGATCCGCATCGCCCTGGCGGTGGTGGTGCTGTTCGTCGGCGTACCGGCGCTGGCGCGTCGCCGTCCCGCGGCTCTCGACCGGCTGGAGTGGTTCTGGTGGTGCTTCGCCGCGGGAGTGATCGGCCTGACTTTGGTCGGCCAGTTGCTCACGCTTCTGAACGTCTTCTCGGCCGTGACGTTGCTCGTCGCAATCGTGGCGACGATCGTCTTTACGCGGGCGCGGCTGAGTGGACGTACGCCAGTCTCCCTGGTGCGGGAGACTTACCAGCGGATCGCCGTCTCGACGATCAACGTGCTCGAAGGACGGGTGAACGTGCGCCGCCGCCTGCGCCGCGCCTGGCGGAAATCCACGGCGCGGCTGCGCGAGGTGCTGGTGTCACCGTCCACGCGCTGGAGCATCGCCGGCTGGTGCCTGCTGGTCGCGGTCTCGGCGTCGCTGCGGCTGATCCGTCCGTTCAGCACGGCGAACCTCGGGTTCTCCGACACCTACGCGCACCTCTACCTGTTCCGGCTCCTCGAGCAGGGGCTGCAGGTCGATCCGGCCTGGGGACCGTATCCGCGCGGGATGCATTTCCTGCTGCTGACGATTCACGAGCTGACGAACGTCGATCCGATCCTGCTGATGAACCTCTTCGGCTCGGTCGTCGGCGTGCTCATGACGCTGGCCGTGGCCGACGCGGCGCGGCGGATGTCGGGCTCACTCCGCGCCGGCCTCCTGGCGGGGCTGCTCTTCGCCACCATGACCGGCGGCGCGGCGCAGTACTTTCTCCTCGGCGGCAGCGTGGCCACGCTGAACGCGAAGGAAGGACGGGAGTTCGTCTCCCTGCCCCACGAGGCCATCCCCCCGACGGACGGCGAGTACGACGTCCTGCAGACAGTCTTTCAACGCCAGACGGCCACGCTTCCGCAGGAGCTGGCGATCGTGTTCCTGTTCCCGGCGGCGATGTTTTTGTTCCGATGGATGGCGGCACACCGGCCCGCCGGTTTTCGGCTGTTGGGTTTTGGTTTTTGGCGCTCCGCTACGCGAGGTTCGTCGCCAGACCCGCACCACCCCGACGAGCGCAGCACCGAAAACCAACAACCAACAACCGAAAGCGGCCGGGCGGGCGTGCGTCGCTGGATGCTCACCGGCTACCTCTTCTGCACGGCCTCCATCGCCGCGGTACATCCGGGCGTGGCGATCCCGCTGATCGTGCTGTCCGCCATCACCGTGCTGGCGACGCTGGCCTCCTGGCGTGACATCCGGGATGCGGCGCTCACCGGCGCGGCCGGCATCTTCATGGGGTCGACGTGGCTGCTCGCGTATGTCCGCTACCGGCGCATCATCGAGCAGGGGACGGAAGTTGCGAGCGGCAGCGATGCCGGATCGGCGGCCATGTACTACTTCCCCTTCCTGCGCCAGGGGGAGACGGCGCGCATCGTCACCTGGGTGGCGATCACGCCGGTCGTGGCCGGCTGCGCCGTAGTCGCGGTGGCGCTGATCGTCCTCGCCCTCATCCGGCGCGAGCGGCGGGCGGCGCTGCTCTGGCCGTCGCTCGCGACGCTGGCGTTCCTCGTCACGCACGTCGCCTCCCGTTACGGCCTGCCGGAGATCGTGGAGGTGCGCCGCAATTCGTCGTGGCTGGCCATGGCCATGGCGGTGCTGATCGGCGTGGCGCTCTTCGAGATCGCCAGGGCGAAGGTGGCGAACGTCGTGGCGGCGGCGCTGCTGGTGGTCTGGTGCTGGCGGGTGCCGGTGGCGAGCGCGAATGACCGGCTGATCAATTACTCCGGCTACAGCGCCACGGCCTACACCGTGCTGGACATCGAGCGGCGCCTCGAGCCGTTCACCTGGACGCTCGTCACCTACGGCCAGGAGTTCCCGATGGTCCTGGGCAAGGGCTTCCATCTCTCCGCGGCGGACTTCCTCAACGAGTACGACCCCGAGCAGCCGCGGCTGCACATCCCGACCAAGTACGTCTTCATCGTCGTCGAGAAGACGCCTCATCGGTTCCAGATCAACACCTGGAAGGCGCAGTTCTCACGCGGCGACCTGCAGCGGCGGCTGCAGACGTGGTGCTTCCTCTACCACTTACGCCATCGCGACATCCGCATTTATCATGACGACCAGCAGGTGCGGGTGTACGTGATCCAGAGGAGTGACGCGGAGGTGCGGATGATCGCGGAGGGGCGGCCGTGACGGTGACACGGCTGATGTTGAGGCGGCGGCCGGAGGCGCATGTGGCCGCGGTGATCCCGGCGTACAACGTCTCGCGGGAGGTCGGCGACGTGCTGCGGCAGATGCCGGCGATGGTCCGGACGATCATCGTCGTCGACGACGCCTCGCGCGATGAGACCGCGGCCGTAGCCGAGCGCTACGCGCTGCTCGACCCACGCATCATCGTCGTGCGTCACGAGCGGAACCGCGGCGTCGGCGGCGCGATGGTCACGGGGTTCCAGAAGGCGCTCGAAGCCGGCGCAGACGTGGTCGTCAAGGTCGACGGCGACGGGCAGATGCCGCTCTGGCTCGTGCCGCAGCTCGTGCAGCCGCTCGTGGACGGGACGGCGGACTATACGAAGGGCAACCGCTTTCGCGACTTCGCCGCCATCCGCTCGATGCCGAAGGTTCGGCGCATCGGCAACGTGGCACTGAGCTTCCTCTCGAAAGCGGCGACCGGCTATTGGCAATGCTTCGATCCGGCGAACGGCTTCGTGGCCATCCGCGCCGACGTGCTGTCACAGATGCCGCTGCGGAAGATCGACGAGACTTACTTTTTCGAGACGTCGATGCTGAGTCATCTCTACGTGCTCGGCGCGGTGGTGCGCGAAGTACCGATGCCGGCGCGCTACGCCGGCGAGACGTCGAGCCTGTCGATTGCCCGCGTGGCCCGGCAGTTTCCGGCGCGGTTGCTCGCTTCCCTCCTGCGGCGGCTGTTCCTCAAGAACTTCGTCTACGACTTCAACCTGCAGTCGTTTCACCTGCTGGTGGGCATCCCGCTACTGACCGCCGGCCTGCTGTACGGCGGCTACAACTGGTGGTGGTACGCGACGCGGCTGCTGCCCGCGCCGACCGGCACGGTTGTGCTGTCCGCGCTGCTCGTCACCATCGGCTTTCAGTTGCTCATCAACGCGGTGAACCTCGACCTGCAGTCGATCCCTCGCGATCCGATCAACGGGGGTCCGATCGGGCCAGCACCAGCAGAGCGTCCGACTTCGCCCTCCAGCGTTCCACCCGGTTGACGAGACGGACGAGCGGCAGGGCGGCGAGCGCCTGCCAGCGCGGAATCGTCGGATCGACCCGCAGCCGCTGCAGCGCCGTCGCATTCGGCATCTCCTCGAGGTAGCGCACGCGCTCGACGGTGAAGCCGTGCTGCCGCAGGAAGCGCGTCAGCGTCTTTTCGTCAAAGTAGACGGTGTGCGGGTACTCGTGGTCGGACTGCCAGAGGCGCCGCACCGCGCCGCGCGTGAACGGCAGCAGCGCGTGCGCCACCTCGTAGAAGAGCCCATCGCACGACGGGACTTTGATCACCCAGAGCGCCGCGCGGCGACGGATGTCTTCGGCGAAGGCGTGCAGCTCCGCCGGCGCGATGTGCTCGATGACGTCGAGCGTGGAGATGACGTCGGAGGGACGGTGGTCGTCCACCGGCAGGATCTCGACGCCGAGACGCTCGCGCGCGTGTGCGGCCGCTTTTGCGTCCGGCTCCACACCACGCACGGCAAAGCCGGCGCGCCGCGCTTCATCGAGGACGAACCCGAAGCCGCAGCCGATGTCGAGCCACTCCCCACTCGCGGCCACCGCGCTGACGATCTCCCTCGCCTGCTCCCGCCGCAGGAGCCCGATGGACTGCAGGTAGGCCGTGTCATCGATGTGGGCGTAGCTCACGCTTTTTGTTTTTACGATGTCACTGAGGCGCAGGCCGCACGCGGTGCAGCGCAGGACTTTCAGGTTGGGCAACAGGCGGCGCCTGGTGAAGGCGGTGCCGTTGCACACGGGACAGGCAGGGGACACGATGGGACCTATGGGACCTATAGGACCTATCGGACCAATGGAAACCCCTGCGGTTTCCATCTGTCCCATAGGTCCCATCGTCCCCTGTACAAACTGCGCAGCCGCCCGGTCAAACACCGCCCGCTCACACCGAAACCGCCGCTCGTAAAACAACCGCCCTTCATGCGGCGGCCGCGTCACGCGCGCAGCATCGGCGCGGCGGGCTACTGTCCCGCGGAGCACGAAAAGCCGCAGTAGCGCCTCCGGCATCAGCCCCAGCCACGTGCGCCGCTGCGAGCGGTAGCAGCCGATCATCCGCAGGATCCGGCGCGCATCGCGGAACGGCACGCCGCTACGCTCCCACCCGTTGCCGATCGGCCGCAGCACGCGGAAGAACTGCCCCGGTACGCCGTAGCCGTTGTACAGCGGCACTTCCCATGCCTTGATCCCGCGCCGCCGCGCGAACGCCAGCGCCACGAGATGCGACGCGTCATGGTCCTGGTGCCCACCCTCCCACGCCAGACAGCCCACCTCGTCGAACGGCAGACCGGCGAAGCGCGTTTCGAGACGGGCCAGCGCGGCGTCGAGGTGCTCGTGCAGCGCGCCGTCCGGCGCATCGAAGAAGAGCACGTTCGTTACGCCGATGGTGAAGAGCGCGGCCAGGCTTTCAGCGTTGCGCACCGCGGCGCTCATGCTGGCGGCGCCGTTCGTCAGGTAGGCGCACCAGAGCTCATCGCCCCGGCGCGTCTGTTCGAGCATGCGCGCCGCGGCCGCGACCTCGTCGTCCTGATGGGCGAAGATCCAGAGCACGCGCCGCATCAGAGGTGATCCGTGTCTCCCCAGGCCAGCGCCCACTTCGGACGCGTGCCGAGGGTGAAGTCGTTCAGAAGGAAGTTGAAGCGGTGCGGGCCAGGGAGGAAACCGCGGCGCAGGAACCAGCCGTATGCCGGATGCGCGCGCGTGACGAGTGTCGCGGCGAGCGTAGTGCGGGACGTGCGCAGGGCGCGTGCGAGGAGCGCCCGTGCGTCGCCGGAGCGTCCGCTGTTCCAGGCGATGTCCACCACGGCCAGCGTATCGAACCCCTTCAGCTTCGTGCGCCGCGTGACGAGCCAGGCGGCGTCGGTGGCGGTGACGTCGTAGCGCCAGAGGGGATTGTCGAAGTAGCGCCAGGTGAGCCACGCCGGAGTCCGTTCGACGTACGCATCGCGGAAGAATTCGCGGGCGATCGCGGCCATGGCGTGGACGTCGCTCGTCGGGGCGCCGTCGCCGCCGAGCGCCTGGACGAAGGCGCGGATCAGGACGCGCGCGCCATCGACGGCGTTCCAGCCGCCGGAGCTTATCCCTCCGGCGACGGCTTTGCGGATCTGCCAGGCGCCGCTGAACGCCGGACAGACAGGAGTGCCTGTCCCACATTTCCGGATGGCGTCGCGGGCAAACTGCACGACGCGGCCGAACAGGCGCTGCCCGCGATACTCAGGGTCGGTCATGGCATCGACGGCGAGGAGGCTCGGCAGCCGTACGCCGCCGACGATGTACGTCTGCGCGACGAACCCGAGGTGGGACACGGCGCGGCCCTGCTCCTCGGCGATGAACATGCGGCCGTCGCGGAACTCCCAGTCCCAGAAGCGTGGATCGCGCTTCTCCGGATCGTCGCCGGGAAAGCAGCGCGCGCGCAACGCGAGGATGGCATCGCGGTCCGCGGGCGTCGCTTCGCGCAGCTCGATCATCGGCGGCGGAACAGTACCGCGGTTCCGGGTGCGACGACGATACGGCGGGCGCGCGTCGTCTCCCGCGTGGCCACGTTCTCGTACGTCGCGCGGGCCTCGTTCGGGATCGACAGCGGCACGGTTCCGAAGTTCGCCGCCGCGAGCCCGCGGGCGAAGAAACGGTACGCGGTGCGCTTCGCCGTCGACTCCACGCGCGGACGCGGTGCGCCGAGGTCGGCGAAATAGGCGTCGCCCAGCGTGCCGCCGGAGATCGACGGCTGCGCCACGAAGGCCTCCGCGCCATAGATCCGGGCAATGGCCACGATGCGTGCGATCGCCGCCTGGTCGAGCGTCTCCAGGTAGTTGAGATGGACAAAGCGCACGCGCGGATACTCCCGCTGGACCGGCGCGATGAGCTTGCGCATCAGGAAGGAGATGCTGTTCCACTCGTCGCCGGGGTCGTACCAGGGGCGCAGCACGTAGCGCCCCTTCACCGGCCGGGTGATGAGGCTCTCGCTGACGTCATAGTCGACGAACGGCAGGATGTGCGCCGCCGCGCGATAGCCCTGATTCGTGACGATGACGCCCTCCTTCAGCTCGCGCCGCAATGCGCGGAGGAAGCGGGCGAAGGCCACGTCGTACGTGACGTCCGGATGCCGGGCCGTGAACTCCGCCAGCGCCTCGGGGTGGACGCTCTCGCTGCTCGTCGTGTCGAAGAAGAGGCCGTCGTAGCCGGCCGCGCGGAGCTTCGCCGCCAGCACCGGCGCACGCTCCCGCACATGCTGAGGCGAGACCGGATCGTAGTAGTAGGCGTCGGCATCGAGGGACCCGGCGTGGCCGCGCAACGGACGGGCGTTGAGCAGCGCCGACCGAGGCAACGCACGGTGCCACGTGCCGGCGATCGACGGATAGAAGGCCACCGACCATTCGTACAGCAGGAGGCGCGTGCCCCGCGCATGGAGCGCATCGACGTGCGCGCGCGGCAACGGATCGTGCGTGACCAGCAGGTCGAACTGCCCGTACCACGCCAGCTCCGCCGGCGTGAGCGACCGCCGGTAGTCAAACGCCATCACCCCTCGCCGCTCCGCGGCCGGCGCGGCATTAAGGTTCTGCGTGAAGAGCGCTACGGCAGCGGTCATGAGAAGCGCCAGCCTCATGCAGGAGATAGGCCGGGAAGAAGCGAAATGTTGAATGTTGAAGAAGGCGCCGGCCCGGTCATTCACCATTCGACATTGAACATTCGACATTGAACATTCAACATTTCGCTTCTATCCCGCGCTCTACTGGTTCACGGCGTCCGCCGGCGCGGGACGCAACGGCCCTGTGCTGTTCAGCCCTTCCCGCCGCCGGATCACGAGATTGGTGCCGTCCACACCCTGCGCCCGCCGGTCGTTCGTGCCCACCACCACCCCCGGGACCTCCGGCTGTGCGTAGAAGAGCGGCTCCGGTGACTGGCTGCATCCTCCGCAGACCCAGCGCTCCACCACGACGTACGGGTAATCCGGGTAGCCGGTGGCCACGAGCGTCGCGTTGAGGTTGACCCGGTTAATGTGGGCGTCGGCGTCCAGCGGGGAGGTGTAGTGGAAGCAAGCCCAGTAGACGGCGGTCGAGCGGCGTTGCAGCGCCGGCGTCACCTGCGTGCCCCGCGAGCCGGTGATCGTTGGGGTGACGGTATCGGTCAGCGTCAGCACCTGCGAGCCGGCCGTGAGGAACGTGAGGCCGCCGAGGAAGCGATGGACGCCGGCGTCGGCCGCGGTGAAGGTGTAGGCGGAGGGCAGCGTGGCCGCGCCGTCCGTCGAGGTGAACTGGATCGTGCCGCGATAGCCGCTGGCGATGTTGCCGTTGACGTCGTACGCCGTGACGGTCGTGTCGTTGGCCATCCCGGCGGCCACGTTCGGCTGCAGCGTGGCGACGAGCGTCACCGAAGGCGCCCAGCCGAGTTGGACCACCTCGAAGTCGCTCGCCTTCAGCCGGAAGAACTGCGGGTTCAGCACGTCGTTGTTCCAGCGGGTGTCGTACGTGCCGCTGATGTACATGTCGCTGCCGTTGTCCGCCACGATCAGGCCGTAGCGCTTGAACGCACGGAGGATCTTCTGCATATCAGCAGGAAAGGTCGAGATGTCCTTGCTCGCCTTCAGCCGGAGCCGCGCGCCCATCGGCAGCGCCCCGGCCGTCGAGCCGGCGCGGTGCGAGGCCGGGTAGACGTTGCCGTTCGACGACCGCACGGTCATGCGGAAGGCGTGACGGATCTCGTCCGGCCCGGCCACTTCCTCGTAGCGCACGAGGCCCGGCAGGATGGCCAGGCCGGCGGCGTCGGCCGAGGTCCAGGTGTCGGGACGGCGGTCGTTCCGGTTCATGAAGTAGTGCGCGCCCGAGCCCGCCTCCCACCGCGTCCCGTTGAACCAGACGTTGTAGAGCTCATAGAGCCGGTTGTTGGTGTTGTCGACGATCAGGATGTGCCGGTCGCCGTCATCGCGCTGGTCGACGTTGCCGGGCTGGCCGCCTTCGACCCAGCCGGTGTTGACGATGGCCTCGTCCGGGACCGGATAGAACGGGAATGACTCCTCGGTCGTGTGATCGACGCCGTCCGACTGGTCGGGCCAGTAGACGAAGTCGACGGTCTTCTTCGGCTGGTTGTCGTCGACGACGATCACCGGAAAGCCGTAGACGTCACCGCCGCCGGCGTCGCCGCCAAAGTCGGGATGCAGCCCCTTCGTCGGTCCGATGAACTGGATAAAGGCCGCTGAGTTGGCGTCGACCGGTGCCGCGCTGACGTCCGTGTTCCACCAGTTGTTCGGTGGAAAGAGCGGCTGAGGAACGCCGAGCGGCGTCCCCTGCGTGGCCCCGGAAACGGCTTGCGCCAGCAGCAGGAGCGTCAAACAAAGCGTTACGAGTCGCGACATGAGAGGGAGTATCCGGGCGCGGGACGGCGCCGCGTGTGACGCAACTCACCTCATTTTTGCGGAAAAAAAGCGGCGCCGCGTGGAGGGAGGTACGCGGCGCCGCTACCAGGAGTCATCGGTTGCAATCGCTGCGGCCAGGCTCGCGATCGCATGCTGTGTAAGTACGAGAACCGTGCCAAACGGAAAGACCGGTGTCGTATCTCGACACTAGCGGCGACGGCCGAGCTCCGCCAGCGTCCGGCTCATCTCGAGCAGCCGGTCGGCGATGCTGCCGCAGACGACGTCGCAAAGCTCGAAGACGGTGGGGTCGGATACCGTGCAGTAGACGTTGTTCCCGAGCTGCTTGCGGCAGACGATGCCCGCTTCCTGCAGGATGCGCAGGTGTTTGGAGACGTTGGGCTGCGTCGAGCCGACCGCGGCCACCAGCTCCGAAACGTTCTTCTCCCCGCTCTGCAGTTCCTGGAGGATCCGGATGCGGATCGGCTCGCCAAGGATCCGGAACCGGGCAGCGACGAGCTCGATGGCCTCGACGGACAGCGGCTCGTGCGACGTTTTACCGTCCGGCCTTTTACGCGGGCGTGCAGACATTCTGGCGATGATAACCGTGCGGGCGGCGCGGATGATCCCGATGGGACCGCAATCTCGGCGCGATGACACCCCGCGATACACTTCCCACACGCATGCTGCGTTTCCTTCTGCTCCTGCTGGTCGCGCTGCCGCTCCAGGCGGCGGACGTCAAAGTCTTCGCCGCGGCCAGCCTCACCGATGCCTTGCAGGAGATCGCGCGGAGCTACGAGCGCCAGACCGGCGATCGTGTGGTCTTCAACTTCGGCGGCTCCAGCATCCTGGCGCGGCAGATCGAGCAGGGAGCCCCGGCAGACCTCTTCCTCTCCGCCGACGAAGAGAAGATGAACGTCCTCCAGCGGCGCGGGCTCATCGTCACGCCGACGCGCGTCAGCATCCTTTCGAACACGCTCGTGGTCGTCGGCGAGCGGATCCGCAACGTGCGCGAGCTGGCGAACGTGCGCCGTATCGCGCTGGCGGAGCCGTCGAGCGTGCCGGCCGGCATTTACGCGAAGGAGTACCTCCGCAAGGCAGGCCTCTGGGAGCGCGTCGCGCAGAAGATCGTCCCCACGGAGAACGTCCGTGCGGCCCTCGCGGCCGTCGAATCCGGCAACGTCGACGCCGCCATCGTCTATCGCACGGACGTGCTGCTGTCGAAGCGGGTGCCGGTCGCGTACGAGATCCCGCGCGCGGAGGGTCCGCGCATCTCCTATCCGTTCGCGCTGGTGAAAGGCGCCCGGCCGGGGGCGGGGCGCTTCCTCGCTTATCTCCGCTCACCTGCCGCGCGGGCGATCTTCGTCCGGCACGGCTTCATCGCGCTGTGATGGCCGGGATCGTCTTCTTGACGCTCCGGACGGCGGCCCTGGCGACGCTGCTGATCGTCCCGCCGGCACTCGCCGTGGCGTGGCTGCTCGCGCGGCGGACGTGGCGCGGCAAGTCGCTCGTCGAGACGCTCGTGGCGCTGCCGCTCGTCATGCCCCCCGTGGCCACGGGCCTGATCCTGCTGCAGTTCTTCGGACGGCGCGGCCCGATCGGCGGCTGGCTCCATCGCACGTTCGACTTCGACGTCGTCTTCACCACCAAAGCGGTGGTCCTGGCGATGGCGGTGATGTCGTTCCCGCTGCTGGTGCGCGCCGCGCGCGTGGCGTTCGAGGAGGTGAACCCGCGCCTCGAGCAGATCGCCCGCACGCTCGGCGCCGGCAACACGCGCGTCTTCGTCACCATCACGCTCCCTCTCGCCGCGCGCGGCATCGTCAGCGGGATGCTGCTCGCCTTCGCCCGCGCCTTGGGCGAGTTCGGTGCGACGATCCTCGTGGCCGGCAATATCCCCGGCGAGACGAACACGCTCTCGCTCTCGATCTACAACCTCGTGCAGCTCGGACGCGACGACGAAGCGTTCAAGCTCCTCGGCATCGCGGTGGCCATCGCCTTCGGCGCCGTCTGGATCGCCGAAGCGACGCTGCGCAAGACGGCAGCGAAACCATGAGCGTGCACGTCGACCGCATCGCGCTGCCGCTCGCCCACTTCGAGCTCGACGTCACGGCAGAACTGACAGCCCGCGCCACAGCCATCACCGGCCCGTCCGGTGCCGGGAAGACGTCGCTCCTCGAACTGATCGCGGGCCTGCGGCAGCCGACGCGCGGCTCGATCTCCATCCACGACCGCCCCGTCTTCGATCGCGAGCGCCGCATCGACGTGCCGGCACGCTCCCGCCGCGTCGGCTATGTCCCGCAGGACGACGCACTCTTTCCGCATCTCTCCGTGAGGCGCAACATTGTCTACAGCGGCGCGTCCGCCGCTTACGACGACGTCGTCTCGGTGCTCGAGATCGGCCACGTCCTCGATCGCGGCGTGCAGCACCTCTCCGGCGGGGAGCGCAAACGGGTGGCCCTGGCGCGCGCGCTCCTCAGCCGTCCCGCCGTCCTGCTGCTCGACGAGCCGCTGGCCGGCGTGGATCCCGAGCTGCGGAGGAGGGTGCTCGATTACCTGGTCCGCGTACGCGACGAGTTCCCGATCCCGATCGTCTACGTCACCCACGATCCGGAAGAGGCCGCGCACATCTGTGATGAGGCCGTGGTGCTGGAGCGTGGACGGGTGGTGGGGCGGATGGTGCTGTGACGATCGGCAGGGAACGATCGCACCTATAGGAGCTATAGGACAGATGGGACACATGCGAGACGCGGTGCCTAGATGGGTCCCAGAGGTCCGATTGGTCCTATAGGTCCCATCGTCCCCCGTGCTTTCCGCCCTTCAGTCCCTGAAAGACGCCGCCCGGAATGCCACGAGCGGCACTTCGCTCTGGCTCACGGGATCGGCGTAGTGGTGCGTCAGCTCGTACGACGCGTTCATGTTCGCGAGTGCGGTGGGCATCGCATTCATGAACGGATCGGAGAGATGCGGCAGCACGGCCTGGCACATGGCCAGCACCGACAGCGCGAGCGTCATCCCGCGCAGCGCCGAGAGATCACCCGTCACCTGACGGTCGCGCAGCCCGAGTGTTCGCAGCCCGACGCTCGCCTCGGCGGCCGGTCTCGCGATCGACCGCTCCAGCGATCCGCGCACGCCGGCCATCGAGAAGAGATTCGACGCGGCCGTGAGCGTGCGGGCGGAGATGCGCTCGATCCATTCCGGCAGGCCGCGCACGGAGCGCTCGCTTCGGGAGAGCTCGTACACGACACGCGCGTAGTAGTGGAGCGCGAGACGGAAGCACTCGGAATCGGGCAGAGGGACGGAAGGAGCGTAGAAGGAAACGGCGAACGAGTGCCGATCTCCGGCCGTGATGTTCGCGCTGAGAAGCGATTGAGGGAGGTCCATGGCGGCGGGTTCCCGATTTCCGGACTCGATTTCCGGGAACCGGAAACCGGAATCGGGAGACCGGCACGAGGCCGGCCTCCCGTCGCTACGGTACGTCTTAGTAGAGGTCGAGCTTGGCGGCGAGGTCGTCCGCTTCGAGCGTACGGTTCGCCGTGTTGCACGAGCTGACCGACGGATACATCGTGGCGCCGGCGACGTTCGAGTGGCCGATGCCGAGGACATGGCCGACTTCGTGGACCATGATTCCGTCAATGTCGAATTCGCTGCTGCAGCCGTCCGTCTCACGCGAAGACGTGTAGCTGTAGCGGGTGTTCGTGTACACGTCGGCGTCGTAGATCCGGCTGCCGGTGTAGTAGCCCGTGAGCGTGGCCGCGAGGCAGCTACCGGTGCAGATGTTGCCGTTCGTGTTCAGCATGATCGTGGCCGGAGCCGTGCCGCGCACGGCCGCCGAGGTGGTCGTGCTGGAGCTGACGATACCCCAGGCCTTGATCGCGCCGACGACGGCGGTGACGCCACGGTCGCTGTCGTTGATCGTCGAGTTGCCGGTCGTGTAGACGCGGATCGCAACCGGGGTCGAGGCCCACGTACGGCGCGGCGAAAGCAGCACGTACGCGTCGGCCGCGGAGGCCACGAGAAGGGTGAGGAAGCCGAGGGCGATGATGTTCTTCTTCACGTTCAGTTCTCCTCAGAAATCGGTCGGCTATTCGTTGAGCGTCGGCTTGAAGACACGGTGGCCTTCGCGCGCGGCGTTGACCATCAGCTCGAGCTCGTCCATGCGGAGCGAACCGGCCGGGGCGCGGTCATCGGCGGCAGAGTCGATCGAGATCGCGAACGGGTTGCGCGCCGGCTTTTCGGCCTGTTCGCTGCCCTGCTGGACCTCATCCGGAACGGCCATCTCGACGCCGCGGATCATCTTGACGCTGAACTTTCCCTGATTGAAAGCATGAATGCGGTAGTCGGCGCTGTCGCTCCACTTCGTGAGGAACAGCACGACTTCCTGACCTTCGCGCAGCGTCGGGAAGCCGACTGCCTGCTGCGTGTACCCGTCCACCGTGCCGCCGACTTCACGGACCATGAGGGTGTCGGGGCCGGCGCTCTCGCCGAAGTACTTCGAGACGTTGACGCTGGCGTACGAGAAGATGGTCTGGCCCGAGTCATCCCAGGCGCTGTGAACAGGGCCGAGGGTGCCGCGGACGATGTACGTCGACTGCTGCGCGACGTCTTCGAACGGCAACTGCGCGAACTGTGAAGCGGTGAGCGGGAGCGCGAGGGCGGCGAGGAGCAGGAACGAGAGGGTGAGGATTCTCCGGTGCATTCATTCCTCCTAATTCAATCAGGCCTTGACCTGTGTGCCCCTTCCTAAGAGCTAACGGGGCGCCATTTGTCCAACACAACGTGCAGATCGCGCGTAACTGCATGACCCATTTCACATTTTTACGTCATGACTTCCGGCCTTCCTGCCGTCACCCGGCGCGTCAGGGGTCAACTTTGCTGCCACAACAGGGGAGTAAGGCGGGCGCGCTCGTGACCCACCGGCCCAATGGTTGACCCATTTCAGCCGCCGCCGCGAGTGCGTGAGCTCGCGTGCTCAACGCGACGTGACTGAAATCGTTTGCGATCGACGCCGCACGACGCGCCGCACGCACCGCTTCGCTGCTGCCGCGGCGAAGTCCGATGAGCGCTTCTGCGCGATGACACTCCGCCGTGGCCGCGTCGAGGGCGAGCCCCGGATGACGAACCACGGCGTCCCGTGCGTGGACGGCGGCGTCGAGCGCTTCCTCGTAACGCTCGAGCTCGAGCAGCACGTCTGCCCGTTGGTTCCATGCGTGGGCAGTCGTCCCCGCCGCGTGGATCTCGCCGCAGGCGGCCGAGTCGAGCGCCAGGGCAATCTCGACGACGATGGCCGTCAGGTCGAGCCGGCGCCAGGCCGGCAGTGCCCGCGCGGCATCGAGCAGCCCGTCCACGACCGAGCCGGTACAGAGCTCACCGTTCGCCTCCAGAAACCGCTTCGCTGCCGGCACGTCCATGGAAACGAGGCGCCGCACCACCTCCGGCGCCCCCCGCTGCTCCGCCACCAGGCGGCGCGCCGCCTCACGGAATTCTTCAAACCGATGACCACGCCCGGGAAACGAGACAACGTTCTGCATCATTGGGATCACTCCTCCACTGTTGTACGGAGTGACGGACGGCAGGAAATCCTCCCGCGAAGCGAGCGCTGACGGCGAAAAGAGCCGGGAAGCCATGGCGTCCTCGTCTCACGCCTCCCATCAGACTGTCGCTGGCTTTCTTTGTGCTATAAAGCTCTCCATGATCACTCACGATGTCGCTGTCGTCGGGGCCGGCCTGGCCGGCCTCCAGTGCGCTCGGCTGCTCGCTTCGCGCGGGCTGCGTGTCCTCCTGATCGACCGCAAGCCCTCCCTCACCACCCGCGTCCACACCACCGGGATCTTCGTGCGCAAGACGTGGGAAGACTTCCGGCTGCCGGACGAGCAGCTCGGCGAAGCCATCCGCGACGTCCACCTCTACTCCCCTGCCGGACGCCAGATGCACCTCACCGCGTCACATGACGAGTTCCGCGTCGGCCGGATGGGTTGGCTCTACCTCTATCTGCTCGAGCAGTGCAGCCGTGCCGGCGTCCAGTGGATGCCGTCGACGCGCCTCGTGGAGTCGGAGGAAAACGCCATCACGGTCGAGCGCAACGGCCACCGCGCGCGGATCGGCGTGAGCTACGTGGTCGGCGCCGACGGCGCACGGTCCCTCGTCGCCCGGCTGCACGGGCTGGACACCAACCGGGAGATGCTCGTCGGCGTGGAGGACGTCGTCCCACCCGTCAGCGACCGCCCCGCCCTCCACTGCTGGCTCGATCCCCGACTCGCTCCCGGCTACATCGGCTGGGTCGCGACAGACGGTGAAGAAGCGCACGTCGGCGTGGCCGGCTATCGTGAGCGTTTCGATCCACTCACGGCGCTCTCGGCCCTCCGCGCCCGCGTCCCCTTCACCCTCGGCAAGACGATCGAGCGCCGCGGCGGGCTGATCCCCGTGGGAGGGATCCTCCGGCGGCTGGCCAACAAGCGCGCCCTCCTCGTCGGCGACGCCGCAGGCGCGGTCTCCCCTCTCACAGCCGGCGGCCTCGACGCCGCCCTCCGCCTCTCCACCTTTGCCGCCGACGTCCTCGTCGCCCACCTCGGCGGCAACCGCGAAGCGCTCCCGCAATACACCGGCGACCGCTTCCGTGCCCGCTTCCTCACGAGACGTTGGATGCGCCACGCCCTGCGGGCCTTCGAGAACCCGCTGGCCATGGAGCTCGCCTGCGCCTTCCTGCGCACGCCGCCGATGCGCGCCTTCGCGGAGCACGTCTTCTTCTCACGCGGCTCGTTCCCCGACGTGCAGTTCGTGCCCGCGCCCGGTGCCGCGATGCGCCCCGTCACTCCAGCGTGATGTCGTGAGTCATGTTTCCGGTCACACGGATGCGCCCTCGCCGGGAGCCGCGCGGTTGTCGTGCGTCGTAGACCGCGATGTCGTACTCCCCTTCGCCCGGGACATGCACTTCGTATGAGCCGTCGGCTTTGCTCACACCCTCGCTCGCCGATTCTGAGGAACGGACGCTTCGGTGACCTTCTGCGGCGAGAGAAGCTTCTCGACCGTGGCGCGGCGAGTTAGAGGCGCCCTCTACCGCACCGCCCGTGTCAGTGTCACCGTGACCTCCGGGCCCGGCACGATCAACTGCAGGCTGCCGGCGCTGTAGCCAGGGGAGAAGACGGTCGCCGTATAGCTGCCGGGCTGGAGCCAGAGGGAGAGGGCGCCGTCTTCGCCGCGCGTCGGCATGCCCATCCAGAGGGACTGATCGCTCGTGTCGGAGATGCGCACGGAGGCATCGAGCGCGCGGTTGTCCGCCGCGTCGACCACGCGGATGGCGACGCGGGTGCCGCGCTGCAGGCGCAGTTCGACGTCCGGTACGGCGCCGCCGCGGACGTCGATCCGCTCGGTGGCCGTGGCGTAGCGGTCGCGCGAGGCGGTGAGCTGGTAGGTGTCGTCGCTCACCAGGTCGAAGAGGAACGCGCCTGTCGTGTCAGACGTCGTCCATTGCTCCGGAGCCGAGGGGCGGCGCAACTGGACCGAGACGTTCGTCAGCGGTGCGCCAGTTTCGGAGTCGACCACCCGCCCACGCAGCATTGCGCCGCGCAGCTCGATGTCGTGCTGCATCCCGCCGGAGACGACCACGCTGCCGCCGTCGAAGGACGTCTGTCCGAGGGAGACGTTGATCCGGTACTCGCCGGCTTCAGGGACGCGCACCTCGTACGTGCCGTCCGGCCCCGTCATCCCCGGTTCGGCGTAACCGACGGCCTGCCGTTCGGACATGCGCCGGAAGGTCACGAAGCCGCCGGCCAGCGGCTTGCCGGCGCGCAGCACGCGTCCGCGGACGATCGTGCCGGCGGAGAAGTCGAGCTCCACCGGCGGTGCCGAGCCATTCAGCACCGTGACGTTCTTCATCGCCGACTGCCCGCGACGGCTGCCCATGAGGCGCGCCGTCACCATCACCTCGCCGTCGGCCACGCCGGTCAGCGTGAAGCGGCCGCCGGCGTCCACGCGGGTCTCCGTGCGGCTGCCGCGGCCGGAGGTCGCCATCACCATCGCCTGCCCGAGCTCCTGCTCGTTCAGGCCGATGACATGGCCTGTGACCGTCCCTCCGCGGCTGAGCGTGATCGTCACGCTGCGTCCGCCGACCGCTTCGACGTCCTCCACCCTTCCCTGCACGTACCCGGTCTTCTCCGCCCGCAGCGTGTAGCGCCCTTCGGCCAGGCCTTCGAGGCGGAACGCCCCTTCGCCGTCCGTGTTCACCAGATTGCCGCGTGACGCGTAGCCGCGCGACTCCACGAACACCATCGCGCCCGAAACAGGCGCGCCGGAGGCATCGACGACGCGGCCGGCGATCTCCCGCCCGCGCTCCAGCTCCACATCGAGGCGGCCGTCTTTGCCGGCAGTCGTCTCGACCGATTTCACGATCGCGACATAGCCGCTCTTGCTGAACTCCACGCGGTGCGCGCCGACGGCCACGCCATCGATCGCATAGTCGCCATTCTCGTCCGTCGTCGCCATCCGCCCCTGATCGCGCATCGCGCGCATCGTCGGGCCCGCCTGCGTCAGCGAGACACTCACGCCCGCCACCGGCCGCCCGTCTGACGTCGCATGGCCGACGAGCCGCACGCCGCGCTCGAGCGCCACGTCGGCCGTCACACCCTTTCCTTCTTCCAGCGTCAGTCCGCTCACGCGTGAGGTGACGTAGCCAGGCGCCGTGACGACGAGCTGCGTGGCCGTCGTCGGCACATCCTCGAGGACATAGCGGCCGTCATCGGCACGGAACGGCGTCGGCGCCGTCACGCTCCACGCTGTGCCGCTCTGCACCGCGACGGAGAACTCCGTGATGGCGGCGCCGCTCTCCTTCTCCGTGATCCGTCCCTCGATCCGGGCCGGACGGGGGAACTCGATGACCACACCGCTGGCCGGCGCGTCCACCTCCACCGGAGCGGCGACGATCTGCGAGGCGGAGCCCGGACGGCCGCGCTGCCCGAGCAGCGTGATGCGGCCCGGGAGCAACCCGGCGATCGAGAACGTGCCGTTCCCTTCCAGCGTCGCGAGGACGTGCGGCTGTTCCTTCACCCGGATGTAGAGCTGGTCTTCGCTGACGGCGCCACCGTCGCGGTACGCGACGCGTCCCGTGACTTTCACCCCCGCGTCCAGCGTGAGAGTCATGGGACTGGAGGCGGCGGTGAGCACCTGCGGCGGCAGCCGTTTCGACGCCGCCTTCTCGCCGCCGGCACGCAGCTCGTAGCTTCCTTCCGTCAGCCGGACCTCGTATGTGCCGTCGTCGCGCGTGCGATAGCAGCGCGCCGTGGTGCAGGGGAGCGGCTGCGCGCTCAGCTCTTCGGCGAGCGCGACCTGCGCCGGCTCGTCGCCGATCGGCTGGCCGGCGCGGTCGGCGAGGCGCAACGAGAAGAGGAAGCCGCGGGGCAGCGTAATCGTGGCGCGCCGCGTCTCCCCCGGCTCCAGCTTCAGCGGGCCGTGAAAGGCTACGGCGTAGCCCTCGCGAGCGACGGCCACCCGCACCGGCCATTCGAACGGCGCGAAGCGGAGGACGAAGCTGCCGTCCGGGGCCGAAGAGGCGGGGTTGGCCGTGTCGCGGACGACGCTGAAGCGCGCGCCGGCGACCGGCTTCCGCTCCTCATCGACGACCGTGCCGACGAGCCGCGCCCACGGCTGCAGGACGACGGCGCGCGCAACACGCTGGCCGGCGTTGACGCGCGTCTGCGCCGCATCGGTGATGAAGCCCGGATGTGACGCGACGACGTTCCATGAACCGGGCGGCATTGCGTCGAACGCGTAGTTGCCCTTCGCATCGGCGATGACGCGCCGCAGTCCGCGCGCACCGCTCCCATCGCCCGTGAGCGTGACGATCGCACCCGGAACCGCTACGTCATCCTTAGCGCTGCGCACCGCACCGGCGATCGTGCCGGCCGGCCCCAGCCGGAGCGTGAGGCTGGCCGCGCCGCGATTCGTCGCCACGGCGGCGCGGCTGCCGGCGCGCACCAGCATTGTCTTCCAGTCCGGCGGCGCGTGGGCGATGGCGAAGCTGCCGTCCTCCGCGGACGTGGCCAGCGGCCAGCCGTCCACCCAAACTACACCTCCGGGCACGGGCGTCTCGCCGTCTTCCGCCACCACGCGTCCGCGCACGGCGATGCCTTTTGCCAGCGTCATCGAAGCGTCGTCGTTCTCACGGAACCGGTTGCGCTCGAGCGATGCGTAGTCGGGGTGGCGCACGAGCACGTGCAGGGGGGACGTCGTCTCCGGCCCTTCCCACCAGCCCTCTTCATTGGTGCGGAAGGCCAGGAGATTGCCGACGATGACGGCGGCATTGGCGATGCCCTTCCCGCCGCTCGTCACTCTGCCGCGGCGCGGCTTACCGGGCGGCAGGACGAGCGTCCCGGCGTCATCGTGATCGGCCGCGCGCACGAGCATCGTCGACCGTCCCTCTGCATCGACGAGCAACTCGACGACCCCGTTTCCTTTGGCGTCGAGGCGGAACGCGCCGTCTGCCGCGGTGGTCACGGTCGCGAAGGGCGTCGCCTCAGGCGTGTCGGAGAGGACACGCAGCGCGGCGGTGTCGCTCGGCTCGACGACGTACGCCCGCACCCGCGCCCCCGCCAGCGCCGTCCCTTCCTCCGTGATGACGCGCCCTGTGACGGCCGCCCGCGCAACCGGCGCGGCAAAGAGCAGGAGAAGGGCGAGGGAACGAAGGCACGTGCGCATGCACGTCAGACGTTAGCACGGGGCCGAAGGTTCGAGGGTGGGGGGAGAACCGCCGCGGACGCGGAGGGTTGGAGCGCCGCCCAGCTCTCTACCGGCTGCAGAGATTTGGCCCCTTGTACGCCCCGTTCCCGGCTTTTTTTCTACCAGGAATAGCCAAACGGCGGTCCCGCGCAACCCGGCCGCACACTGACTTCCTGCGCCGGACCATCGGCGCCGCTGGCCTCGTTTTTGATCCTAATAACAGCATGGAGGAAAGTATGAAGCACTGCAGACTCTGCGGGCACTCCAAGGCGGCTCATGTCGAGCGTGCCGCTCAGATCTCCAAACGTTGCGCGCTTTGCGGTTGTGTATCGGAGCGGCGGACGTTCATTCAGGAGTCATTCGTCTTCCGCGAGGGTCTTTCGACGCGCGATACCACACGAAAAGGGTAAATACCTCGTCCGTAGGATTCTTTCGCCTCCAGCGGCGGTTGGGAATGGTATGAAAGAAAAGACCGGACGCCCCACCAAGCCGCTCAGCGTCTCCGAGCGCAATCTCCAGGCCGCCGCCGTCCGCATGTTTCCCAAGCACAACAAGCTCGTCTCGACGGAAGTCGAGTACCTGCGCCGTGTGCTCGGCGACAAGGCGACCCAGGGTGAGATTGACGAGAAGGTGCAGCTCGTCCGTACTCTTCCGTGGAGAGAGATCGTCGGCGACGTCTGACCGTGAAGGCCGCCCTTTCAGGCCCTGGTGCCTGATCGAGGCGTTGCCTTTGCTACGTTCGCGGCGTGACCAACCTTTACGACGTCGCCGTCATTGGCGCCGGCGCCGCGGGCCTTTCGGCCGCGCGGGAGCTATCCGGCGCGGGACGTACCGTCCTCATCCTTGAAGCACGCGACCGCATTGGCGGGCGCATCCACACGCTCCATCCTCCCGGCCTGCCGCTCCCGATCGAACTAGGGGCCGAGTTCGTCCATGGCAACGTGGCGTCGACGTTCTCCATCGTCGACGCCGCCGCCCTCCTCGCCTGCCGCCTTCCTGACGATCACTCGTGGTTGCAGGAGGGGCGGATCGAGCCGCTCGGCGACTTCTGGGCGCGCATCGATTCCGTCCGCGCGAAGATCGGTGCGCGGAAGAAGGACTTGTCGTTTTCCCAGTTCGTCCGCTCGCTGCCGAACCTCGACTCTCGCACGCGCGAGCTCGCGTGCAGCTTCGTCGAGGGCTACCACGCCGCGCACGCCGACAGGATCAGCACCCTGGCGCTCGGAAGCGCGGATGAGGAGCAGGATCCGGAGAATATCGCCCAGTTCCGCCTCCCCGCGGGCTACGACGCCGTCATCGCCTGGCTGCGCGCGGGGCTCCATCTGGAGCGCGCCGACCTGCGGCTCTCGACCGCGGTGACGAGCGCCCGCTGGTCGGACGGCAAGGTGACGCTGGCGACGGACCGGGGCGAGAACTTCCGCGCCCGTGCCGCGATCGTCACGATCCCGGTCGGCGTCTGGAAGCTCGGCACCATCGCCTTCGATCCACCACTGAAGACGAAAGAAGCGGCACTGGCAAAGCTGGAAGCCGGCCACGTCGTGAAAATCACGTTCCGCTTCCGCGAACGCTGGTGGGACGACTTCAACTTCCTGCATACGAACGACCGCTTCATCCCGACCTGGTGGACGACGGCGCCGTTCCGCACGCCGCTGCTCACCGCCTGGGCCGGCGGTCACGCCGCCGACGCGCTCCTGGTGGAGGGAGCGGAGGCAATTCAGGAGCGCGCGCTCGCGTCGATGGCGCGCGCGTTCGACAAGCCGCGCCGTCACCTGGACCGGCTGCTCGCCGGCTCCTGGACCTACGACTGGCAGGCTGACCCGTTCAGCCGCGGCGCCTACTCGTACGCCGCGGTCGGCGGAGCGAACGCGCACGCGGAGCTGGGCCGGCCGCTGCGCAAGACGCTTTTCTTTGCCGGCGAAGCCACCAGTGGCAATCAGACCGGGACCGTCGCCGGTGCCATCGAAAGCGGCCAGCGCGCGGCCCGCGAAGTGCTGCGGTAGCGGCCGTTGACGGATGGCGGGCGCCATGAGCTTGGAGTGCGGCAGCGACGCTTCATCAGCTGCCGCTTTCCCATAGCCGCAGCGGCGAGCTGCGGCCCATATGGTGCACCAGGAAAGGGGCGGAAGCTCGACGCTTCCGCTATGGGAAAGCGGCACGTGATAAAGCGCCGCTGCCGCACTCCAGACTTCACGGCGGGTTGCTCTTCGGCGCACTCGCCAGAAACGTCTCCAGCTCCTGCGCTGGCAGCGGATAGCTGTAGTAATAGCCCTGCACCTCATCGCAGTTGTGGTCGCGCAGGAACTGCAGTTGGGCCTGGGTCTCCACCCCCTCGGCGACCACGCGCAGGTTCAACCCCTGCGCGAGCTGCACGACCGAGCGCACGATGGCCGCGTCCTCGAACCGGTCCGGCAGATCGGAGACGAACCCACGGTCGATCTTCAGTGCGTCGATCGGAAAGCGCTTCAGGTAGCTGAGCGATGAATGCCCGGTGCCGAAGTCGTCGATGGCGATGGAGATGCCGGTGCTGCGCAGCGCGGCGAGCGTGGCGATCGTCAACTCGCCGTTCTCCATGGCCACGCTTTCGGTGATCTCCAGTTCCAGGAGATGCGGATCGAGGTGCGATGTCTCGAGTGCCGCGGCGATGGTGGCGATGAGCGTCTGCTCGCGGAACTGCCGCGCGGAGATGTTCACCGCCACGCGCAACGGTCCGTACGTTTCGGAGAGCCGGCGCGCTTCGCGGCAGGCCTCGCGCAGCACCCAGTCTCCCATCACCACGATCGAGCCGCGCTCCTCCGCCACGGTGATGAACTCCGCAGGCCCGATCAGGCCGCGCCGCGGGTGGTGCCAGCGCAGCAGCGCTTCGATGCCGACGATGCGCGACGTCTTGAGGTCGAGCACCGGCTGGTAGTGCAGTTCGAACTCGCTCCGTTCGATGGCGTCGTGCAGGTCGCTCTCGAGCATCATCCGCTCCTGGGTCGAGCGGTTCAGCTCCTGCGTCGACATCTGGTACGTGTTCCGCCCCTCTGCCTTCGCCCGGTACATGGCGTTGTCGGCGTTCTTGAGCAGCGACTCGGCGTCTTCGCCGTCTTCCGGAAAGAGCGTGATGCCGATGCTCGTCGTGACGTAGAGCCGGTGGCCGCTCGCGTCGACCGGCTCGGCGATCGCGTGCAGCACCTTTTGCGCGACGAGTGCCGCGTCTTCACGATGATGCAGCTCCTGCAGCACGATCGTGAACTCGTCGCCGCCGACGCGTGCGACCGTATCGCCTTCGCGCACGGCGGCCTTGAGGCGGCGGGCGACCTCCTGCAGCAGCGCGTCGCCGACCGAATGGCCGAGGGAGTCGTTGACCAGCTTGAAGTGATCGAGGTCGAGGAAGAGCACCGCCACCAGGCGGTCCCGCCGCGCGGCCAGCGCGAGCGCCAGCGTGAGGTGCTCCTGGAACAGGCGGCGGTTGGCGAGGCCGGTCAGCGAATCGTGATAGGCCTGATACTCGATCTGCTGCTCGGTGATCTTCCGTTCGGTGATGTCACGGACCATCGCGATCACGCCAGCGATGCTGCCGTTGATGTCGTAGTGCGGCCGGTACACCGCCGAGATCCACCCCTGCCGGTCGCTCTTGGGCACGTAGTAGTGGATGTCGGGCGACTGCACGGTCTCGCCGGCGATGGCGCGCTGCAGCAGTTCGTCGACACGCTGTTCGCGCAGGTGCGGGAACAGCTCCAGCGCGCGATGGCCGACGACCTCCTCCGAGGCCATGTCCGTCAGCTCCTCCATGAAGCGGTTCCAGACGACGTACCGCAGCTCGAGGTCGTAGACGATGATTCCTTCGCCGGCGTTGTCGATGATCTCGGCCGCGAACTGGTTGCTCTCGCGCAGCGCGCGCTCCGCCCGGATCGCGGCGATCTGCCGGACGATGATGTAGATCGCCACGACGAGCAGCGCGACGGACACGAGGAGCTCGGCCTGCGCCATGGCGCGAAAGTGTGGGGGAGAGCGGCGGCACGCGCAACCCAATTCTCGGGTTATCGTTCCGGAATGAGCGCCACGTATTGCGAGGCCGCCCCCGGCCATCCGTTCCACGGCCCGTATCACGAGCGGGAGTACGGCTTCCCCATCCGCGACGACGACCGTCTCTTCGAGCGCCTGGTCCTGGAGATCAACCAGGCCGGTCTTTCATGGCTGACCATCCTCAAGAAGCGGGAGGCGTTCCGCGAAGGATTCGACGATTTCGCCCTCGACCGTGTGGCCCGCTACGGCGACCGCCAACGCGCCAGGCTGATGGCTAACCCCGGCATCATCCGCAACGGCCTGAAAGTCGACGCCGCCATCGAGAACGCAAAGCGCATCCTGGCGCTGCGCGAGTCGCACGGGTCGTTCTCGAAGTGGCTCGACGCGCAGCATCCGCTGCCGAAAGACGCCTGGGTGAAGCTGTTCAAGAAGACCTTCCGCTTCACCGGCGGCGAGATCACCGGCGAGTTCCTGATGAGCACCGGCTACCTCCCCGGCGCCCACGTGGAGAGCTGCCCGGTGTACCCGCGCGTGCTCAAAGCCAAACCCGCCTGGGCCCGCAAGGGCTGACCAATCGCGGAGAGCGGTGGCGAATGCCACCGCTCTTTCATACGTGTACCAACGCGGTGGCATTCGCCACCGCAGAGTGCGTCGATACCCTCGTCGTGCCGCCCACACGTGTCGCCCAGCTCATTCTCCTGTCGCCTTGCACTTCCCGATACACAACTCATCACCCTGCCATCCGCAATGCATCGTGTCGATGCAGTACGAGGAGAAACAACCGTAGCTCGCGTTCGAACCACAATCGAACTCGCTCGCACAGTGGCACATCGGGCTCCAGCTTTCTTCCGTCTGCACCCGCCTCCTGTCGGCTGTGGGCTTCGCGACCGGAATCGTCACCGGCTCAGGCCCGAGGCGAATGAAAACTTCGAAGACCGCCTCCTGGGAAAGCATGCTCGTGGCACGAGCCTTCAATTCTTCCCGGGCGAGCACTTTCGGCTGGTATCCGAACGACCCTGGAGTGATATCGAACCAGGCCGGCGTGGTAACGAGCCGTATGCCTTCCCGAAGCACCTCCTGGGCCTCTCCGCCCAGTTCCGGATGATTGCGCAGGTATCGTTCGATGTTGTACTTCCAGAGCGCGGATTTGGTTTTGGACGGGAGCGCCCACATCTGCTCGCGTTGATCCTGTATCGCGAGGTCCGCCAGGGAAAAGTACAAGTCTTCGAGAGCCTGTCTTGGCGGCGCCACATCGCGGCGCATCACTTCGCGGCCGATGATGTCGTCCGCTTGTGCCGTCACCGAGGACCATAAGACCGCCACCAGCATCAGCTTCTTCATGCATTCTCCTTCCCTGTGTCCAGGTCTTTGAGGATTGCTTCCGCGGTCAGCCCGTAAGGCGCGAGACGACTGGCGAGCGAGGAATCAACACGAAGGATTCGGAGCAACAACGCCAACGGTGAGATGGCGAGCTGACTCTCCCTCTGCAGAACGTCATCGAACACCGGCTTTAGAAGGGGATCGAGCGGCCGGAGCTCCAGGGCCGGGCCACTTTTTGCTCGCTCCGCGCACTCCTCGAATGACGGACTGGGCGCATCGCCAAGACTTTCGAGCACGCCGGTGGCGCTCACAGTCGCACGGGAGCAGAATTCTTGAATGCTGTCGGTGCGAAGAAGTGCCCCAACGAGACGGTCGCCACTGACATGCGCCTCGCCGGCGTTCTGCGCGGCAAGAGCGGCCCGATACATGGCGCGCCTGGTTTGGAGTGACGAGTTTACTTCTCGGGTCATGTCACTGATCCTCCGCAGCGGAGCATTCGGTGAGTAAGCGGATGCGATACGGAAGATAGACCTCTTCGAGAGCCGGCGAGACACGGACGCTGCCGACCAAAGATTCGTCCGAAAGGTGCTCACCCGAATCGAATGCTTTCGGGAAAATGAGACCGTCGCCGACGGGACCGCGCTTTCCATGACATCCGGCGCAGTTCTGCGTTTCCGCGCGATCGATGATGTTTTCCGGCGTCAATCCACTGCCTGCTTTCTTCAACTCGTCAGCGATCTGTTCTCGAAACTCTCGTCCACCAGGTGAGGCCAGCGATCGACGGAACGGCAGCCGGTAATTGAATGGCGGTATCACGCCATCGGTGTCCGTGACGGAATAGGCGCGGTCGACACTCATTGAGTAGCGATTCACGTCGAAGATCGCCAGAGAGGCGACCTGGCCGAGAAACTCGCGCCGAAACGCCCTTGCGCGTGACGAATCAGCAGCGAAAAGATCCGCGTCGGGCATGTTGTCGAGCGGAACGCGGATGAGCCGCGCCACACATGGCCGCCCACTCGCACATTCGCGCTGCAGTTCGAACTGCCGGAACCTGGGACGCGCGCTGCTGATCTCACTCGTCCGGATCCGGCCGCTTTCCGCGAAGTCACGTGGATCGAGCACCGCACGAAATGGCGTCATACCGGCGAAGAAAAACCGCTCCAGCCGATCCCGGCGCGTACCCGCAGATTCCGTTCGCGCGAGATCCTGCCAGAACGCGGCAACGTCCGCGCAGCCGGCTTTGCCTCTTTCCGGGTGCGGGTTCGGCAGCACAGTTCCGACGGCGATGTGCAATCGCACCGCCTGTTCCGTTCGCCGAGTGAAGATCAGCCGATACTCGCCACAATGACGGTAATGCGGAGCCGCAAGATCGAAGCGATTCACGATCGCGATCAGCTTCACATGCGACCAATCGCTCCGGCCGGCCGGTCGCCAGTAACCGTCTTCGTCCGGATCGGCAATGAATCCTGCCAGCGGCATCACGTTCGGACGCTGCGTTCGAAAAGAGTCCGACAGCAGTGCGTCAACCCAGGCCGCGCTCTCACCTGAGCTCAGCAGAGCCATGACTCGGTCAAACGTGAATGGCGCCAGAGTCTCGCTATCCGTGATGATGAGAGCGCGAGCGCGCAGCGACGCGATCGAAGGTTCGGGAGGGCGGCTTCCGCCCAGTGAGAGCAAACTGGCGACACACAGCGCGAGTATCGCGCCGCGGCGAGAATACGAAGTCGATCCTGCGGAGGCTGGCCACATTCCCGAACGTCCGTCGTGCCCGTAAATTCTCCCACCAGGAATGTGTGCGAATGATCGAGCGGCGGCGGTGACTACTCCGCCGCCGCTCTTGTACACGTGTCGCAAAGCGGTGGCGTTCTGTAGACCCGGGGACATTCTTTACAACTGTGTCCGGAGACATCCTTTACACATTTAGCGAGGACATCGACAAGGGTGGGCGCTGCGCAACCCGCGACTCGCCAGCTCCAAGCGCGGCTCCTCGCGATAGCGTCAATCGCT
>DASWMP010000266.1:0-52280 GCA_036399695.1 Thermoanaerobaculia bacterium
TGCCGGCGGACCAGCCGGCAGGATGCCGGCGCTCCAGTTCTTCGCGAATGCGCGAGCCGCGCGACTTTCGCCGCGCGGCTCGGAATTCACTGTTAACGCCTGGCCACGCGCTTCACGGTCGGCAATGCGATCTTGTCGACCAGCTCCACCGTTTCAACGCGCGTCTTCGGATCTGCGCTGACGGCGGTCAGGAGTTTCTTGAACTTGCCGGTGAAGCCTTCGATCGTCTCTTTGCGGAAGAGCTCCGTGTTGAAGTAGAAGCAGCCGGCGAGGCGGTCGTCGTACTGGTTCATGCTCAGCAGGAGGTCGAACATCGAGGTGTGCTCTTCCGGCTGGTCGCTCTCCACCTGGAAGGCGGCCTGGCGCGGGCGGCCGGGGGTGTTGTTGAGGGCGAAGAAGATCTGGAAGATGGGGTGGCCGGATGAGCTGCGGCCGGGCTGGAGCTCGGCGACGATCTGCTCGAACGGCAGTTCCTGGTGCGCGGAGGCTTCGAGGGTGACGCGGCGCACCTGCTCGACGATGCCCTTGTAGCTGCTGCTCCCCTCGACGCCGACTCGCAGGACGACGGTGTTGACGAAGAAGCCGATGAGGCGCTCGAGCTCGGGGGCCGGACGGTTGGCCATCGAGGTGCCGATGACGACGTCGTCTTTGCCGCTGACGCGCGAGATGAGCGTGGAGAAGGCGGCCACGAGGGCCATGTAGAGCGTGGTGCCGCTGGCGGCGCAGAAGGCCTGGAGCTGCGCGAACGTGGCAGCGTCGAGCTCGAACGGCACGGCCCCACCCTTCTGCCCCAGCACCTTCGGCCGGGGGAAGTCGAGCGGCAGCGCGTGCTGCTTGGGCGCGCCGTCGAGCTGCTGCTTCCAGTACTGCAGCAGCAGCGCGAGCCGCTCCTCGGTGAAGGTCTGCTGCTGCCACGCGGCGTAGTCGGCGTACTGCAGCGGCAGCGGCTCGAGCAGCGGCTCGCGTCCTTCGGCGAGCGCGGCGTAGGCTTCGATGATCTCGGCCTTGAGGATGCCGGTGGACCAGCCGTCGGTGATGGCGTGGTGGATGGTGAAGCTGATGAGGTGCTCCTGCCCGTCGACGCGGTAGACGACGGCGCGCCAGAGGAGGTCGGCGGCGATGTCGAACGGCAGGGCGCGCTCGAGGCGCAGCGCCTCGTTGATGGCCTCACGGCCGCGCAGGTCGGAGATGCGCACCGGCAGCTCGGGGTGGTCGACCAGTTCCTGCGTGACGACGCCGTCGACCAGACGGAAGCGCGTGCGCAGGCTCCACTGCCGCTCGGCGACGATGCCGATGGCCTGGACGAACATCTCAGGGCTGAACTCGCCCCGGACGCGCAGCGTCAGGTCGATGTTGTAGGAGGTCGTGCCTCCCTCGTACTGCTCGACGAAGAAGAGGCGGCGCTGCGCGAACGTCAGCGGCACCGCGGAGTAGTCGGTGAGCGGCACGAGCGGCGGGACGGAAGAGGCCGAGCCCCTGGCTTCGTCGATCACCACGGCCAGCGCCGCCGGCGTGGGGTGCTCGAAGAGCGCCGAGAGCGGCAGCTCGACGTTGCAGCGGCGGCGGATGCGCACGGCGGCCTGTGAGGCGAGCAGCGAGTGGCCGCCACGCTCGAAGAAGTTGTCGTCGAGGCCGGCCGGCTCGTAGCCGAGCAACTCGCTCCAGACGGCGAGGAGATCGCTTTCGGTCGCGGTGCGGGGGACGAGACGGGAGGCGGACGCCTGCCACTCCGGCTCCGGCAGCGCCTTGCGATCGACTTTGCCGTTGCTGGTGAGCGGCAACTGCTCGAGGACGACGAACGCCGCCGGGATCATGTAGTCGGGCAGCGTCTGCGCCAGCTCCTGTTTCCAGGCGTCAACCGAGGGCTCCGCTTCCGGAACGACGTAGGCGACGAGCTGTTTAGAGACAGCGCCGCTGCCGCGGGCGATGACGATGGCCTCACGCACGTTGGTGCACTGGGCCAGGCGTGCGGTGATCTCGCCGAGCTCGATGCGGAAGCCGCGCACCTTGACCTGTTCGTCGTTGCGGCCGACGAACTGGAGGTTGCCGTCCGGCAGCCAGCGTACGAGATCGCCGGTCTTGTAGAGGCCATCGGCGAAGCGCTCCGCGGTCAGCTCGGGGAGGTTGTGGTAGCCGAGGGCGAGACCGGCGCCGCCGAGGTGCAGCTCGCCGGTGACGCCGGCCGGCACCTGACGGCCGTGACGATCGAGGACGACGGTGGTGACGTGATCGACGGCGCGGCCGATCGGCGGGGCGCCAACGCTGCCCGGCTCGACGTCGAAGCAGGTGGCGACGACGGCCGATTCGGTCGGACCGTAGTGGTTCACGAGCTTCGCCCGCGACCCCTCCGGCAGGCAGTAGCCATTGAGCTTGTCGCCGCCGGTGAGGATGTACTGCAGGTCGTGCAACTGCGCGATCGGGAAGTCGCCGTGGGCGATGTGCTCGAGCAGCGCGGTCGGAAGGAAGCAATGCGTGACGCGATCGGCGCCGAGGCGCGCGGCGAGCCGCGCCGGATCGACGCGCTCGTCGTCGCTGACGATGACGAGACGGCTGCCGGAGGTGAGGTACGGCCAGATCTCCCACACGGAGGCGTCGAAGCTGATGCTGGCGAGATGGCTGCCGCTGGTCGTGCCGTCGAGCGCGTACTTGCGGCGATGCCACGCGGAGAGGCTGGCCAGACCGGTGTGGGTGTTGACCACGCCTTTCGGCAGGCCGGTGGAGCCGGAGGTGTAGATGATGTACGCCGGGGTCTCGGACGGGAGGGTGGCGACGCGACGGACGTCGTCCGCCTCGTAGTGCGCCCAACCGGCGGGCTGGTCGAGCAGCACGACTGTGCCGCCCACCTGCGCCGCGAGCTGCGACTGCGTCAGCACGACGGTCGCGCCGCTGTCCGCCACCATGTAGGCGAGACGGTCCTGCGGATACGACGGATCGAGCGGCAGGTACGCCGCGCCCGCTTTCAGCACCGCGAGCACGGCGGTGATCTCTTCGAGCGAGCGCTCGACGCAGACGCCGACGAACGAGCCGGGCGTCACGCCGATGGCGGCGAGGTGTGCGGCCAGCCGGTTCGCACGCGCATTGAGCTCGCCGTACGTCAGCGACGCGTCGCCGCGCAGGACGGCCACGGCGTCCGGCGTCTGCCGCGCCTGCTGCTCGAAGCGCTCGTGCACGAGCTCCTCACTGCGCGCGGAGACCTCGGAGGCCATGAGGGCGCGCTCGCCGTCGGTGAGCAGGTCGATGTCCGCCACCGACCCGCGCTGCGGCAGTTGCCGCAGGATCGCGGTCATGTGGTCCATCAGCCGCTGGATGGTCTCGCCGGAGAACTCTTCGGCGTTGTAATCGCAGTGCAACTGGAGCCGCGTGCGGTAGCTGCCGACGATGGCCAGCTTGAAGTTGGTGCGCCCTTCCTCGGCGGCCGAGGTTTCGACGACGACTTCGTGACGCTCGCGCGCCCCGCCGTCCGCCATGGCCGTGTCGAGCGGGTAGTTCTCGAAGGCGACGATGCTGTCGAACAGCCGCTCGCCGGCACCGATGCGGCTCTGGCGCTGCACTTCGGCCAGCGGCAGGTAGCCGTGCTGCTGGCTCTCCTGGAACGCGCGCTGGATGCCCGCGAGCAGCACCGGCGTGGAGGCGGCATCCTTGAACGAGACCTTCACCGGGATCATGTTGATGAAGATGCCGACCATCTTCTCGATGCCCGGCACCTCGGCCGGGCGGCCGGAGATGAGGGAGCCGAAGACGACTTCGTCCTCGCCGCTGTAGCGGTGGAGCAGGTAGGCCCAGGCGAGCTGCAGGACGGTGTTGAGGGTCGTCTGCTGGCCGCGGGCGAAGGCTTCGAGGCGCTGCGATTCTTCCTCGGTGAAGGCGAAGCTGTGCTCGCGGACCGCCGGCTCGGCTTCCGCCGGCAGCTTGTCGATGCCGAGCGGCGTGGCGCTCTCGAATTCGCCGAGGTAGTGGCGCCAGTAGGCGCGGCTCTCGTCGGCGTCCTGCGCGTGCAGCCAGCGCATGTAGCTCTCGAAGTCCGCCGTCTCCGGCAGCACGACCGGCTCGTTCGCCGCAAGGGCGCGGTACGCCAGCATCACTTCGCGGTAGACGAGCGGGATCGACCAGCCGTCGACGAGCAGGTGGTGGTACGTCCAGAGGAGCTGCCAGCGGTCGTCCGCGAGGCGCACGATCGAGAGCCGCTGCAGCGGAGCGGTGGCGAAGTCGAAGCCGGCGGCCTTGTCGGCCGCGCGGAAGCGGTCGAACTCCGCCTGCTGCTCGCCGGCCGGCACGTGGCGCCAGTCTTCCTCGCGCCACGGCAATTCGACGGCCGGGACGACGAGCTGGTGCAACTGCGCTTCGCCGCCGGCGAAGACGGTGCGGAACGCGTCGTGACGGTTCAGGACCGTCTCCCACGCCTGGCGGAACAGCGCCGGGGAGAGGTTGCCCTTGAGGACCGGGAACATCTGCGTGACGTAGGCGCTGCGGTCCATGAGGCCGTGGAAGTACATGGCCTGCTGCATGGCGGTGGCGGGATAGAGCTTCTCGATCGCGGGGTAGCGGCGCTGCCACTCGTCGAGCTGTTCCTGCGTCACGTTCGCGAGCGGGAAGTCGGAGGGGGTGTGCGCGCCGCGGCCGATGGTGAGGCAGTGCTCGATGACGGCGCGGAGGCTGTCCTCGAGGCACGCGGCCAGTTCGGCCATCGTCTCGGCGCGGTACTGCGCTTCGCTGTAGTCGATGGCGAAGGTGAGCTCGCCGCCCACGACCTTGCCGTTGAAGGCGAGCTTCTCCGTGCGGCGCAGACGGTCTCCGTGTGCGCTGCCGGTGGACTCGGCAGCCGGGCGGAAGGCGCCTTCAGCGTCGACGGCGGTGTCGAGCTGGCCGAGGTAGTTGAAGAGCACTTCGGGCTCGATCGCGCCGGCGAGCTCCGGGTCGTTCTCGAGCTGGCGCAGCACGCCGTAGCCGATGCCGTTGTTCGGCACAGCGCGGAGCTGTTCTTTCACGCTCTTGATGACGTCCGCCACTTCGCCTGCACGGCTGTGCAGCGTGACCGGGTAGATGGTGGTGAACCAGCCGACGGTCTGGGTGGTGTCGAGGCGGTCGAAGAGCGGCTCGCGGCCATGGCCTTCGAGCGCAATGCGGATGGCCTTGGCGCCGGTCCAGCGGCGCATGCCGAGGTAGACGCCGGAGAGCAGCAGCTCATTGACGCTGGTGCGGTAGGCGGCGCCGCAGCGCTGGAGCAGCGCTTCGGTCTCGGAGCGGGTGAGGCGGATGCGCTCGCGGTTGATGCGGGGAACGATGGGACCAATAGGATCGATGGGACCTATGGGACTGATGGGACCGATGGGGGTGTCGTTGGTGGTGGTGGCTGCGTGGGTGCCTGGAATCTCATGGGTCCCATTGGTCCTATTGGTCCCATGGGTCCCATCGGCTTCCCCGCTGGCCGGATCGTCGGTGCGCAGCGGTGCTACCGGCACCTCCTGTTGCGCGAGCCAGAACGACTTTTCCTTCGCCAGGGCGGCGGAGCCGGCGTAGTCGTGCAGGGCGGCGCCCCACTGCTGGAGAGACGACGTCTTGCGTCCCAGATCGATCTTCTGGCCGGTGCGGGACTGGTCATACGCTCTTTCGATGTCCGCCAGCAGGATGCGCCAGGAGACACCGTCGATGACGAGGTGATGCGCCACGATGAACAAGCGGCCGGTGGCGTTTTCCGATGCGGCGAAGTAGACGGCGCGGAAGAGCGGACCTTCACTGAGGTTGAACTGGCGCTGGTGGTGATCGCAACGCGCGGTGAGCTGATCCGTCAGCGGCTCGCTGATGCAGCTCGCGGCGAGCATGACGTCAGTCAGCGGCTCGTGCGTGGCGGTCCAGGTGCCGGTCGCGTTGGTGGTGAAGCGGAGGCGCAGGGCGTCGTGGCGTTCGTACAGCGCGGCGACGAGCTCCTGGACGAACGCAAAGCCGAGGTCCGCCGGCGTCTCGAGCAGTACGGCCTGATTGAAGTGGTGCGCGTCCTCGGGCTGCGTGGCCAGGAACTGCTGCTGGATCGGCAGCAGCGCGAGCTCGCCCGTGACCGGCTCCTGCGGCGCGTCGGTCGCGGAGGCGTTGATGGCTTGGGCGGCGAGGGCGGCGATGGTCTGGTTCTCGAAGAGCTGACGCGTGGTGATGGGGATGCCGGCCTGGTTAGCGCGGGAGACGGCCTGGATCGAGAGGATCGAGTCGCCGCCGATGGAGAAGAAGTTGTCTTCGATGCCGACGCGCTCGAGCTTGAGCAACTGCTGCCAGATGGCGGCGAGCTGCGTCTCGACGGCGTTGCGGGGGGCGACGTACGTGTCGTTCTGCTGGAAGTCGGGCTCCGGCAGCGCGCGCTTGTTCACCTTGCCGCTGTTGTTGAGCGGCAGGGCGTCGAGCACGACGAAGGCCGCCGGCACCATGTACTCCGGAAGCTGCTGGCGGAGCGTGTGGCGCAGGTCGTCGATGAGCGTGGCGCTCGGCTGCGCCGGCACGACGTAGGCGACGAGGCGCTTGCCGCTCCCCTCTCCGCGCGGCACGACGACCGCTTCGCGGACGCTGTCGAGGCGCAGGAGCTGCGCTTCGATCTCGCCCGGCTCGATGCGGAAGCCGCGGATCTTCACCTGATCGTCGACGCGCCCGAGGAAGGCGAGACGGCCGTCCGGGAGGAAGCGTGCCAGGTCGCCCGTCTTGTAGAGGCGCTCGCCGTCCACGGTGATGAACTTCGCTTCGGTGAGCTCGGGGCGATTCAGGTAGCCGCGGGCGAGGCTCGGTCCGCCGATGTGCAGCTCGCCGACCGCGCCGATGGCCACCGGCTCGTTGCCGGAGCTGAGGACGTGGTGCGTGTAGTTCGCCAGACCGGTGCCGAGGGAGAGACGCTGCTGCAGCGGCTCGTGCGCCTCGACCTTGTTGATGAGCGACCAGACGGTGGCCTCGGTGGGACCGTAGCAGTTCCACAGCTCGCCCACGGTGGCGGAGAGCTTTTCCTGCAGTGAGAGCGACAGTGCTTCGCCGCCGGTGAGGGCGAGGACGCCTTCGTGGCCGCGCCAGCCGGCTTCGAGCAACTGCGTCCAGCGCGAAGGCGTGGTCTGGATGAGCTGGAAGCGCTCCCGCTCGATGAGGCCCTTCAGCTCCACGGCGTCGGTGCGCACCGCTTCTTCGGCGACGTAGACGCAGCCGCCGGCCTGGAGGCAGCCGAACCACTCGAAGAAGGCGATGTCGAACGTGATGGCGGTGAGAAGCAGCCACTGTTCGGCGCGCGGTAGGGCGAGACGTTCGAGGAACGCCGTGGAGAAGTTGACGGCCGCGCCGTGCGGGATCATGACGCCCTTCGGCACGCCGGTGGTGCCGGAGGTGTAGATGACGTACGCGAGGTTGGACGGCGTGACGGCGACGGCGGGATTGGACGCCGGCTGCGCGTCGTACGTCGAGGCGTCGTCGACGAGGAGCGTGTCGATCGCGGCGAAGGCGGGACGGGCGGCGAAGCGCGTCTCCGTCAGCACGAGGCGGACGTTGCCGTCCTCGAGCATCTGCTGCATGCGGGCGTCCGGCAGGTTCGAGGAGAGCGGGACGTAGGCGCCGCCCGCCTTGAGGATGCCGAGCAGCGCGGCGAGCATTTCGATCGACGGCTCGACGCAGATGGCGACGAGGCTGTCGGGCTGCACGCCACGTGCGGTGAGGGCGTGAGCGAGCTGGTTCGCGCGCTCGTTCAGCTCACGGTAGGTGAGCCGCTTGCCGCCGGAGACGACGGCCTCGGCGTCCGGGGTCTTCGCGGCCTGTGCTTCGAAGACCTCGTGGATGCAGAGCTCCGCCGGATAGGCGGCCGCCGTGTCGTTCCACTTCGCGACGGTGAGGCGATCGGCCTCCGTCAGCATGGGGATACGATCGATGGCCAGGCGGGGATCGGAGGCGATGACGTCGAGGAGCAGCTCGAAGCTCGCGGCCATCCGCTCGATGGTGGAGGCGTGGAAGAGACTCGACGCGTAGCTCCAGGAGAAGACGAGCCCACCCTCGTATTCCGACGCGGCGAAGTTGAGGTCGAACTTGGCGATGTGATCGTGCTTGCCGATCGGTTCCAGCTCCAGCCCGGTGAGCTGCATCGGCGCCTTCTCGTTGTTGTCGAAGGCGAAGGTGATCTGGAACATCGTGGTGTAGCTGAGATTGCGCTCCGGCTTCAGCTCGTCGACGAGCGCCTCGAACGGGATGTCCTGGTTCGAGTAGGCGTCGAGCGCCATGCGCTGCGTGCGGCGGAGCAGCTCTTCGAACGAGACGGAGCCGGAGAGGTCGGTGCGAAGCAGCAGCGTGTTGACGAAGAGGCCGATGAGCGGCTCGAGGTCCTGGTGCGTCCGGCCGGCGATGGGGGTGCCGACCACGACGTCCGTCTCGTTGCTCCAGCGGCCGAGCAGGAGGGCGAAGGCCGTCTGCAGCAGCATGAAGAGCGTGACGTTCTGCGACTGCGCGAGCTGGCGCAGCTTCTCGAGCTGGTCGAGACGGAGGTACTGACGATGGTTGCCTCCCTCGAGGCTGCGCACCGCGGTGCGGGGCATGTCGAGCGGCAGGCTGTGGAGCTGCGGCAGGCCGGCAAGCTGCTTGCGCCAGTAGTCGAGCTGGCGGTCGAGCATGGCGGCCTGCTGGGGGTCGCGCTGCCAGTGCGCGTAGTCGGCGTACTGAATAGCCAGCGGCTGCAGCGGGCTGGGGGCGCCGGTGCGGAACGCCTCGTACAGGGCCGCGAACTCGCGCCCGAGCACGGTCAGCGACCAGCCGTCCGACGCTACGTGGTGCATGGCGAAGAGCAGCACGTGCTCCGTGGGTGAGAGCGTGAGGAGGGTGACGCGCATCATGAGGTCGCGCGTGAGGTCGAAGACTTTCGCCGCATCCTCGCGCGTCAGTCGCGTCACCTCGTCCTGCTGCATCGCGGCATCCCATCCGGTGAGATCGATGCGCGCGAGCGGAAACGGGCGTGCCGGGCTCACCATCTGGACGCCGACGCCGTCGCGCAGGTGGTAGGTGGTGCGGATGATCTCGTGGCGGAGGAGGATCTCGTCGAGCGCGCGCTGCACGGCGTCGACGTCGAGCTCACCGCGCAGGCGGAGCGCGGAGGGCATGTTGTACTGCGCGCTGCCGCCCTCGAGGCGGTCGATGAACCAGAAGCGCTGCTGCGCGAACGAAAGCGGCAGCGCTGCTTCGTGGACGGTCTTGCGGATGGCGACGTGCTCGGCGCCGGCCGCCTGCTCGTCGATGAAACGGGCCAGGGCCTGCACGGTGGCGTGCTCGAACAGCGCGCGCACCGGGATGCTCTTGTTGAAGGCAGCGCTGACGGCGCTGACGACGCGCATGGCTAGCAGCGAGTGGCCGCCGAGCTCGAAGAAGTTGGCGGTGGCGCTGACCTCCTGCTCGAGCTTGAGCACCTCGCGCCAGATCTGCGCGAGCTGCACTTCGGTGGGCGTGGCCGGGGCGACGTGCGTCTGTCCGGCCTGCCGGTCGGGAGCCGGAAGCGCCCGCTTGTCGATCTTGCCGTTGACGGTCAGGGGGAGTGCCTCGAGGACGACGAACGCGCCCGGCACCATGTACGGCGGCAGGTCGCGCTGGAGGCGCTCGCGCAGCTCTTCGACGAGCGTGGCGCTGGGGGTGTGCGGGACGGCGTAGGCGACGAGCTGCTTCTCGCCCACGTTGCCGGTGGCGATGACGACCGTTTCCTTCAGCAGTCCGCTCTGCAGGAGCTGCGTCTCGATCTCGGCGAGCTCCACGCGGAAGCCGCGGATCTTGACCTGTTCGTCGATGCGGCCGAGGTATTCGAGCTCGCCGTTGGCCAGCCAGCGCACGAGGTCGCCGGTGCGGTAGAAGCGCTGACCGTCGACGGTGACGAAGCGGTCGGCGGTGAGCTCTTCGCGGTTGCGATAGCCGCGGGCCACGCTCGCGCCGCCGATCCACAGCTCGCCCGGCACGTCGACCGGACATTCGGCACCGTTGGCGCCGGCGACGCGGCAGGTGTAGTTCGGCAGCGGCCGGCCGATCGGCGGGTTCTTTCCGCTGGCGGCCGGGTAGTGCGTCATCTCGCAGACGGTGGCGTTGACGGTGCACTCGGTCGGGCCATACGCGTTCCAGAGCTTCACGCCGGTGCCGAAGACGCGCTGCCAGCGCGCCAGGTGCTCGGCGACGAGTGCTTCACCGCCGGTGACGATGAGCTGCAGGGTACGCGCGGCCTCGGCATGTTCCGGCTTCAGCGCGGAGCAGAGGTAGTGGACGTACGCGGTCGACGTCGACATCGCGGTGATCCGCTGTTCGGCCACGAAGGCCCAGAACTGATCGGCGTTGACGCCCGACAGCCCTTCGGCCGTCAGGACCATCGTGCCGCCGGCGAAGATGGAGAGGCAGAGCTCTTCGACGAAGACGTCGAAGCTGATGGAGGTACCGGAGAAGAGGCGCTGGATCCGCGGCTGCTGATAGCGCGCGTGCACGGCGGCGAAGAAGGCCTGCACGTGACGATGCTCGATCATCACGCCCTTCGGCCTGCCGGTCGTGCCGGAGGTGTAGATGACGTAGGCCAGGTTCGCCGGAGTGACGCCGGTCGAGGGGTTGGTCTCGGGATGCTCGCGCAGCGAACGGTCGATGCGCAGCGCTTCGACGCCCGCGACGGCCGGCGTTCGTTCGGCGGCCTTGTCGCCGGCGATGAGCACGATGTTCATGCCGCTGTCGGAGATCATCTGCTCGAGACGCGCGGCCGGATAGTTCGGGTCGAGCGGCACGTAGCCGGCGCCCGCCTTCAGCACGGCGAGCAGGCCGACGATCATCTCCGCTGAGCGCTCGACGGCCATGCCGACGAGGGTGTCGGGCGTGACGCCGCGCGCGATGAGCAGATGCGCGAGGCGGTTGGCCTCGCGGTTCAGCTCCGCGTACGTGAGGATCTCGCGCTCGAACTCGATAGCGACGGCGTCCGGCTGCGAGACGGCCAGCGCTTCGAAACGCTCGTGCAGGCAGAGGTCGGCGGCGTAATCCACGGCCTCGCCGTTCCAGCTCGCGAGCTGCGCGCGGTCGGCATCGGTGAGCAGCACCAGCGTGCGGAGATCGGCGCACTCGGGGAGGCGCGTCAGCACGAGGGCGAGACGGTCGAGCAGCCGGCGCACGGCGTCGTGTGAGAAGCGGTTGCCGTCGTGACGGCAGTGGAGCTTCACGGCGCCGTCGTGGCTCGCGGTGAGCTCGAGCGCGAAGTGCGCCGGCTCGTGGCTTTCGAACCCGGCGAGGCGCAGCCCCGCCTCCTCCGCGGCGCGAGCGAGGCCGGCCGCGAGATCGGTGGGCTCGAACACGAGGAGCGTGTCGAAGAGGGCCGTGCCGGTAGGCACGCCGCTCTGCTGCTGGATCTCCGGGAGCGGGAGCGTCGCGTGTTGCCGCGCGGCGTCGCCGTTCAGCGCGATGCGGCGGAGCAGCGCGGCCGGATTCGTGTCACCGGCGAAGGAGAGACGGACCGGGATGGTGTTAACGAAGGTGCCGACCAGTTCGTCGGCGCGTTCGATTCCGTTGGCGCGGCCGTGGTCGATCGTGCCGAAGACGACCTCCTGCTCGCCGCTGTAGCGGTGGAGCAGGTAGCCCCACGCCAGTTGCAGCGCGGCTTCGAGCGTCGCGCCGTTGTCGCGGGCGAAAGCTTCGAGGCGCGCGGTCTCGGCGGCGCCAAGGGTGAGCGTCAGCGAGTCCGAGTGGCCGTCGCCCTGCGGGAGGGCGAGCGGCGTGGGAGCGTCGATGCCGGCCAGCGCGCCGCGCCAAAAGTCTTTCGCGGCGTGGCGATCCTGCCGCGCGAGCCAGGTGGCGTACGCGTCGTAACCGGGGGCCGCGTCGAGCAGCGCGCCGCGGTAGAGGCGGAACACTTCGTCGAGGATGTGCGAGGCGCTGGCGACGTCGAGGATCAGATCGTGGTAGCTCCAGGTGAGACGCGTGCGTCCCTCCTCGAGCGGCATGAGGGCGATGCGGTGCAGGCCCGGACGCGCAAAGTCGAAGCCCTGCTCCGGCTCGTCGCTCTCCTGCCACTGCAGGTCCGCTTCGGCGAAGACGACCTGCTGCAGGACGCCATCGCGCTCGGCGAAAGCGGTGCGCAGCGCGTCATGGCGGACGACCGCTGCCTGCCAGGCGGCGCGGAAGGCGGTCTTGTCGAGCGCTCCTTCGAGCGTGGCGCTGAGCCGCGTGATCGAGGCCGTGCGATCGAGCTGACCCTGGAAGTAGAGCGCCTGCTGCATGGCGGTGGCCGGGTAGTAGCGGCTTTCCACGCGGGACACTTTGCGGATGGCGACGGGGCCGCTCTCGGTCTGCGCGTCGAGGTGGCTGGCCAGCGACTGCACGGTGCTGTGCTCGAAGAGCGTGCGCACGGGCAGCGACTTGCGGAAGGCCTGGCTGACGGCGCTCACGACCCGCGTAGCGAGCAGCGAGTGGCCGCCGAGCTCGAAGAAGTTCGCTGTAATGCTGAGCGGCGTCGCGAGCTTGAGCACGTCCTGCCAGATCTCGGCGAGCTTCTGCTCGGTCTCGGTCGACGGGGCGACGTACTCGGAGGCATTGGAGCGGTCGATGGCCGGCAGTTTCCTGCGGTCGATCTTGCCGTTGGCGTTGAGCGGGAAGGCCTCGAGGACGCACCAGGCCGCCGGCACCATGTACTCGGGCAGCGCCTGCTTGAGGCGCGCCTTGAGCGAGCCGGTGAAGGAGCCCTCGTCGGCCGGTGTGGCGACGACGTAGGCGACGAGGGTCTTGTTCTCCCCTTCCCCCTGCGCGACGACGAGAGCGTCGTGCACGCCTTCCTGCGTCTTGAGCGCGGTCTCGATCTCGCCGAGCTCGATGCGGAAGCCGCGGATCTTGATCTGATCGTCGAAGCGGCCGAGGAATTCGAGGTCGCCGGAGGGGAGGTAGCGAACGAGGTCGCCGCTGCGATAGAGGCGCCCTTCGCCGAACGGGTTGGCGACGAACTTGGCGGCGGTGACGTCGGGCTGGTTGACGTAGCCTCTGGCGACGCCGGCGCCACCGATGCAGAGCTCACCGGCCACACCGAGGGGCGCGAGCTGCATGGCGTCGTTGACGACGTACAGCTCGGTGTTGGCCATGGCGCGGCCGATGGGGAGACGCGCGCCGGACAGCGTGTTGGCGAGGGGCGCGTTGTCCGTTGCCCGTTGTCCGTTGTCCGTGCGCTGCTGGTTTTCGGTTGTTGGTTTTTGGTTTTTAGTGCTCTGCTCGGGGGTGATGTGGGACAGAGACTCCTGTCTGTCCTCGGTGCCATGGAGCGCGGCGGTCACGTCGTAGATGGCGCAGCCGACTACCGTCTCCGTGGGGCCGTAGTGGTTGAAGATCTGGGCGTTCGGGAAACGGGTCTGCAGTTCGGTGGCGAGTGCCGGGGGGAAAGCCTCTCCACCGATGACGAACACGTGCGGCTGTGCGTACGTCTTTGTAGGACAGACACTCCTGTCTGTCCGGACAGACAAGAGTGTCTGTCCTACATCAGAAGCGGGAGGCAGCAGGGCCAGCATACCCGTCAGGTGCATGGGGGTCATGCGCAGCAGGTAGGCGCTGTCGTCGTTCGTCATCGCGCCGGTCAGCTCCATCAGCTCTTCACCCGGCGTGGTGAGCTGCACGCGGCCGCCGCGGAGCAGCGGCACGTAGAGGCTCGGCACGGTGATGTCGAAGCCGTGGGAGGTCACGACCAGCGAGCCGCCGAGGTGCTCGGCGTAGTAGCGGTAGGAGGCGTAGGCGCAGTAGTCGGTGAGGCCGCGGTGGGTGATCTCGACGCCCTTCGGCACGCCGGTCGAACCGGAGGTGTAGATGACGTACGCGCTGTCGTCGAGGGAGACTTCGGCCTCGGGATTGGTCGACGGGTACTCGCTGAACCAGTCGTCGTCCTGCGCCGCTTCATCGAGGGTGACGACGTCGATGCCTTTGACCGGCAGCTTGTCGACGAGCGAGGAGTGCGTGAGGACGCATTCGATCTGGCCGTTGGCGATGATGTGACGCAGGCGCTCGGCGGTGTTGCTCGGCTCGAACGGAACGTACGTCGCCCCGGTCTTCATGATGCCGAGCATGCCGATCAGCACTTCGGTGGAGCGCTGGACGTAGAGTCCGACGCGCGCGCCCGGCTCGACGCCCTGCTCCTGCAGGTAGTGCGCGAGGCGGTTGGCTTTCTCGTTGAGCGCCGCGTAGGTGAGGTCGTTGACGGCCAGGTTGGCGGGCGTCCGCTCCACCTGCGCTTCGAAGGCGCGGTGGATGCACTCGTCGCGGTTGGCAGCGGTGACGGCGCCACGCGCACGGACGAGCATCGCTTCGCGAGCGTCATCCGTCAGCAGCGAGAGACCGCGCACCGGCAGCCCCGGCGTGGCCAGGATGCCTTCGAGCAGCACGCGGAACGACTCGGCCATCCGCTCGATGGTCGAGAGCTCGAACAGCTCGTCCTTGTAGCTCCAGTTGAACACGAGCCCCTCGGCCGATTCGCTGGCCGTGAGGTCGAGGTCGAAGCGGATCCGCTCGACGCCGCTGGCTACATTCTCGATCTCGAGACCGGCCAGCTTCATGGAGTCGGCGTTCATCCGGTGGTTCTGCAGGACGAACTTGATCTGACAGACGGGGTTGTACGACAGGGCCCGCTCGGGCTTGAGCTCGTCCACGAGCATCTCGAACGGCACCTGCTGGTTGGCGTAAGCGTCGAGGGTGTCGCGCTTGGCGCGCCCGAGGATGTCGCGGAAGCTGTCGTTCGCTCCGAAACCGGTGCGGAACGCGAGGGTGTTGATGAAGAAGCCGATGAGCGGCTCGACGGCAGCAGTCGTGCGGCCGGCGCTCGGCACGGCCATGACGATGTCGTCCGCACCGCTCCAGCGCGACAGCAGCAGCGCGAAGGCGCTCTGCAGGACCCTGACGAGCGTGGCGTCCTGCTCGCGGCCGAGCTGCTGGAGGGCATCGGCGAGCGGACGCCCGACGAGCTGCTGGTGACGTCCGGCCACGTAGCTCTGGCGCACGGGGCGCGGCTTGTCCAGCGGAAGACTATGAAGTTGCGGGATGCCGTCCAGGCGCTGCTTCCAGTAGTCGAGCTGCGGCTGCAGTCCACCACCCTGGCGGCGCTGCCACTGCGCGTAATCGGCGTACTGGATCGGCAGCGGCGCGAGCGGGTTGGCCGTGCCCTCGCTGCAGGCGCCATAGAGCGTGACGAACTCGCGCACGAGGATGCCCATCGACCAGCCGTCCGAGGCGATGTGGTGCATCGTGAAGAGGAGGACGTGCTCCTCTTCAGTGAGCTTCAGCAGCGCGACGCGCAGCATCAGGTCGGCCGCGAGGTCGAAGCCGGCTTCGGCTTCTTCGCGGGCGTGGTTCTGCACCTGCGCTTCGCGATCGACGGCAGCGGTCAGGTCGACGTTGCGGATGGCGAGGGGACGCACAGGGCTGATGACCTGTACGGCCTCGCCGTCGTTGGCCCGATAGACGGTGCGCAGGATCTCGTGGCGCTCGACGATGGTGTCGACGGCGCGCTGCAATGCCGCCACGTCGAGCCGTCCCTTGAGACGCATCGCCGCGGGGATGTTGTACTGCGCGCTGCCTCCTTCGAGCTGGTCGACGAACCAGAGGCGCTGCTGGGCGAAGGAGCACTGCAACGCCTGCTCGCGCGGCACCACCGGGATGTCGGTGTCGATGGCGAGAGCCTGCTCGCGCAGGAGGGAGATGATCGTCGCTTTGTTGGCGACGAGGTCGGCTTTCAGCTCGGGGCTGAGGCGCCCCTGTTTGACACGAAACTTGAGCTGGTCGCCGTCGAGATAAAGCTCCACTCCCTCGGCCTGGGCACGCTTGATGACATCAGCAATCATTTACAGGGTTCCTTCGTCTTCGTAGTGATCCGCGGCGGCCGACGCACTGACGTTCATCCACTGCACGCCGTCGATGAAATCGGCGAGCGTCCGAACGTCCTGGTACTGAAAGAAGGCCTGCAGCGGAACACGGCACTTGAATGCAATCGATATCTGGCTGGCGAGTCTGGTGGCGAGCAGCGAGTGGCCGCCCAGGTCGAAGAAGTTCGCCGTGATGCTGGGCGACGTCTTCAGCTTCAGCACGTCCTGCCAGATCTGCGCGAGACGCGTTTCGGTCTCGTTGTTGGGAGCGACATAAGCGACAGCGGCCTGACGATCGATGGCCGGCAGCGCCTTGCGGTCGATCTTGCCGTTGGCGTTGAGCGGGAAAGCGTCGAGGACGCACCAGCCGGTCGGCACCATGTAGTCGGGCAGCGCTTTCTTCACGCGCGCCTTGAGGGCGTCGAGGTCGACCTGCTGGCCGACGACGTAGGCGACGAGCGCCTTGTGCTCCCCTTCTCCCTGCACGGTCACGAGCGCGTCCTTCACGGTCTGTTTGAGGACGCTCTCGATCTCCCCCGGCTCGATGCGGAAGCCGCGGATCTTGACCTGATCGTCGACACGCCCGAGGAACTCGACGTCGCCGGAAGGGAGGAGCCGGACGACGTCGCCGCTCCTGTAGAGACGACCGTCGCCGAACGGATTGGCGATGAACTTCGCGGCGGTGAGCTCGGGCTGCTTGACGTAGCCCTTGGCCACACCGGCGCCGCCGATGCAAAGCTCACCCGGCACGCCGATCGGCGCGAGCTGGTTGGCTTCGTTGAGGACGTAGAGGGTGTGGTTGGCCATGGCCTGGCCGATGGGGAGGCGCGTGCTGCGCACGTTGTCCGTTGCTCGTTGTCCGTTGTCCGTGCTGGGGGGGACGTTGTTTTCGGTTTGTGGTTTTTGGTTTTCGGTGCTGCGCTGCGCGGCGGTTACATCAAAGATTGAGCAGCCGACTACGGTCTCGGTAGGACCGTAGTGGTTGTAGATCTGGGCGTTGGGGAAACGGGTCTGGAGCTCGTGGGCCAGTGACGCCGGGAAGGCTTCTCCGCCGATCACGAAGACGTGCGGCGCGGGCCGGACAGACAAGAGTGTCTGTCCCACATCAGAAGCCGGCAGCAGTGAGAGCAGCCCCGTCACGTGCATGGGAGTCATGCGCAGCAGGTAGGCACGCTGCTTCCCATGCGTCCCATCTGTCCCATAGGTCCCATCGTTGCTCAGCACATTCGCCAGCGCGATCAGCTCTTCACCGGGAGTGCTGAGAGTCACGCAGCCGCCGCGCAGCAAGGGCACGTAGAGGCTGGGCACCGTGATGTCGAAGCCGTGGGAGGTCACGACGAACGAACCGCTCAGCTCCGCCGAGTAGTAACGCTCGGAGGCGTACGCGCAGTAGTCGAGCAGACCGCCGTGCGTGATCTCCACGCCCTTGGGGACGCCGGTCGAGCCGGAGGTGTACATGACGTACGCGCTGTCGTCGTGGCTGACGGCGATGCCGGGATTGTGCGTGGCGAACGGCAGTACTTCGTTGATCACGATGCGCGTGACGCCTTCCGGCAGGTTGTGCGCGAGGCGGCTGTCCACCACGACGCAGGTAATGTCGCCGTTGTCGATGATGTGGCGCAGGCGCTCGGCGGTGTTGCTCGGCTCGAACGGGACATACGTCAGCCCCGCCTTGAGGATGCCGAGGAAGCCGACCAGCACTTCGGGCGAGCGCTCGACGTAGATGCCCACGCGGGCGCCGTTCGGAAGCTGTTGTGCGAGCAGCGCGTGAGCCACACGGTTGGCCTGCTCGTTGAGGTTGCGATACGTGAGGGTGCGGTCGTTGTACGACACGGCCACGGCGTCGGGCGTCTTCGCGGCCTGCGCTTCGAAGGCGGCGTGCACGCAGGGGGTGGTCGTCCGGTCGATGCTCTCGCCCTGCGAGCGCACGACTTCCGTGACCAGCGGCAGGGCGTAGACCGGCTGCTCAGGCGTGGCCACGATGCCGCGCAGCAGCACCTCGAATGTCGCGGCCATCCGTTCGATGGTCTCGCGCTCGAAGATGCTGGCGGCGTAGTGCCAGCGCAGGACGAGCTCGCGGCCGTCTTCGATGGCCGTGAGGTTGAGGTCGAACTTCGTGAGCGCCAGCTCCTGGCCGAGCGGCGTGACGTCGAGGCCCGGCAGCTCGAGCGTGCCCGGCGTGCGGTGCTGCATGGCGAACATGAGCTGGAACAGGGCGCTGTGGCTGAGGCTCCGCTCCGGCTTCAGTTCGTCCACGAGCGTCTCGAACGGGACGGACTGATTGGCGAAGGCATCGAGCGCGGTCTGCTTCGCCGCGGCGAGGAGCTCGTCGAACGACTGCGACTCCGAGAGACGCGTGCGGAGGACGAGCGTGTTGATGAAGAAGCCGATGAGCGGATCGAGGGCGCGCTGTTCGCGGCCGGCGATGGGGCTGCCGATGACGACGTCGTTGCTGCGGCTCCAGCGTCCGACGAGCAGCGCGAAGGCGCTCTGCAGGACCATGAAGAGCGAGGCGCGATGTTTCTGCGAGAGCGCACCGAGCTGCGCGACGAGGCCGGCGTCGAGCGTGCGCAGAACGGTGCCGGCGTCGTAGCGCTGCTGCGCCGGACGCGGGTTGTCGAGCGGCAGGCTGTGCACGGCCGGGACGCCGGCGAGCTGCGTCTTCCAGTAGGAGACCTGGCGGTCGAACGCTTCGCCCTGGAGCTGCGTGCGCTGCCACTGCGCGAAATCGGCGTACTGGATCGGCAGCGGCGCGAGCGGGTTCTGCTCGCGGCGGGAGAAGGCGGTATAGAGCGCGGCGAATTCGCCGAGGAGGACGTCGATGGACCAGCCGTCGGCGGCGATGTGGTGCAGCGTCATGAGCACGGCGTGCTCGCGCGGGGCGAGACGGACGACGCTGACGCGCAGCATCAGGTCGCGGGAGAGGTCGAACGGATGCGCGGCCTGCTCTCTCGCGAGGCGCTGGAGGGCGAGCTCGCGGTCGGCTTCGCAGAGGCAGGAGAGATCGATGTCGCCGATGACGACGGGATGCGCGGCGTCGATCTGCTGGACGGCGCTGTCGCCGTCACCGATGTAGCGCGTGCGGAGCACCTCGTGACGGCCGACGATGGCGTCGAAGGTCTGTTGCAGCGCCGCGCGGTCGAGCGCGCCGCTGATGCGGAACGCCGAGGGCATGTTGTACTGCGTGCTGTTGCCCGCGAGCTGGTCGATGAACCAGAGACGCTGCTGCGAGAACGACAGCGGCAGCGGCTGCGTGCGGCCGGCCTTGACGATGACGGCCTGCGCCGCCTCCTGCTGCTGGTCGATGTGCGCGGCGAGCGTGCGCACGGTGTTGTGCTCGAAGATGGCGCGCACCGGCAGCGTCTTGCCGAAGGCTTCGCTCATGGCCGCGGCGATGCGGGTGGCGAGGAGCGAGTGGCCACCGAGCTCGAAGAAGTTCGCGGTGGCGCTGACGGCGTCGTCGAGCTTCAGCGTCTGCTGCCAGATTGCGGCGATGCGCGCTTCGGTATCGGTGGCCGGCGCGACGTAGAGGTCGCGCGACTGGCGCTCCGGCTCCGGCAGCGCTTTGCGGTCCACCTTGCCGTTGGTGTTGAGCGGCAGCGCCGTGAGGAAGACGTACGCGGTGGGGATCATGTAGTCGGGGAGGGTCTGCGCCAGCGTGCTGCGCAGCACGTCGGCGTCAGTGACGTTGCCGACGACGTACGCGGCGAGGTACTTGTCGTTGCCCTCGCCGCGGGCGACGACGACGGTCTCGCGGACACCACTGACGCGCAGGAGCTGCGCTTCGATCTCGGCGAGCTCGATCCGGTAGCCGCGGACTTTGACCTGATGGTCCGTGCGCCCGAGGAAGGCGAGCGTGCCGTCCGGCATGTAGCGGACCAGATCGCCGGTGCGGTAGAGGCGCTGCGGCGCGGACAGACAAGAGTGTCTGTCCCACATCCCGGAGTCTTCGCCTTGCTTCTTGTGGGACAGACACTCTTGTGTGTCCGTCTGCACGAACTTCTCGGCGGTCAGCTCCGCGCGATTCATGTAGCCGCGCGCCAGGCTCGGGCCGCCGATGTACAGCTCGCCGATGGCGCCGATGGCGGCCGGCTGCTGGTTGGCATCCAGCACGTGGTGGGTGTAGTTGCCGAGACCGGTGCCGAGCGAGACGTTCGTGTCGGCGGCATCAGCCTTGTTGATCAGGGACCAGACCGTGGCTTCGGTGGGGCCGTAGCAGTTCCAGAGGGAGGCCACGCGGCGGACGAGGTTCTGCTGCAATGCGAACGGGAGCGCTTCGCCGCCGCAGAGGGCGACGAGATCCTGCTGCCCCTGCCAGCCGGCGTCGAGCAGCATCGACCAGCGGGAGGGCGTGGTCTGCACGAGCTGCAGCCCTTCGTGTTCGATCAGGCGGCGGAGCCGCGTGGCATCGCTCTGCGCATTCGCGTCGGCAACGACGACCGTGCCGCCGGAGACGAGGCAGCCGAACCACTCGAAGAAGGCGATGTCGAAGGTGATGGACGTCAGGAGCAGCCACTTCCCGGTTCCATGTAGGACAGACACTCCTGTCTGTCGGGCTTCCTGGTTCACGGGACAGACAGGAGTGTCTGTCCCACACAACCCGAGACGGGCCAGGAAGGCGGTCGTGAAGTTCACGGCCGCTTCGTGCGAGATCATGACGCCCTTCGGCTGGCCGGTGGTGCCGGAGGTGTAGATGACGTAGGCGAGATGCGCCGGGGTCAGACCTTCGATTTGCGGGTTGTGCGCGGCGAAAGCGTCGAATGTGTCGGCGTCCGTGAGCACGATCTCCACGCCGCCGTCGGTGCGCATGTGCTGCAGGCGCGCTTCCGGGAGCGTCGGAGAGAGCGGCACGTAGGCGCCGCCGGCCTTGAGGACGCCGAGGAGCGCGGCCAGCATCTTGGCGCCGGGCTCGAAGCTGATGCCGACGCGGGTGTCGGGCTGCACGCCGCGGGCGATGAGGGCGTGGGCGATGCGGTTGGCCTGCTCGTTGAGGTCGCGATAGGTGAGCTTTTCGTTGCCGGCGCTGACGGCGAGCGCGTCCGGCGACTTCGCGGCCTGCGCCTCGAAGAGCTGATGCGCGCACTGGCTGGCCGGATACGGCATGGCCGTCTCGTTCCAGCGCGCGAGCTGCTGGTGGTCGGCATCGGTGAGGAGCGGCAGGCGATCGACGGCGGTCTTCGCATCGGCGACGATGGCGTCGAGCAGCACCGCGTAGCTGGCGGCCATCCGCTCGATGGTCTTCGCGTCGAAGAGCGCGTCGGCGTAGCTCCAGCTCAGTGTGAGGCGGCCTTCGTCTTCACGGGCGGCGAGCTGCAGGTCGAAGCGGATGGCGCTGTTCTCGCCGCCCAGTTCCCCGACCTCCAGACCCGGCAGGTCGAGGGTCAGACCTTCGTTGTTCTGCAGCGCGAAGAGGATCTGGTAGAGCGGCGAGTAGCTGAGGCTGCGCTCCGGCTTCAGCTCGCCGACGAGCGCGTCGAACGAGACGTCCTGATGGCCGAAGGCGTCGAGGATGGTCTGCTTGTTCTGCTGCAGCAGCTCGTCGAAGGTCATGCGGCCTTCGACCTTCGTGCGCAGCACCAGGGTGTTGACGAAGAAGCCGATGAGCGGCTCGACGTCTTTGTGCGTGCGTCCGGAAATGGGGCTGCCGACGACGACGTCGGCGGCGTTGCTCCAGCGCGCGAGCAGCACGGCGAACGCCGTCTGCAGCAGCATGAACAACGTCGTGCCCCGCTCTTCGGCGAACGCGAGCAGGCGCCGGGTGGTGTCGGCCTCGAGCTGATGACGGACGTTGCCGCCGGCGAACGACTGCTGCGCCGGGCGCGGCTTGTCGAGGGGAAGGGCGTGCACCGGCGGGAGGCCGGCGAGCTGCCGCTTCCAGTAGGCGAGCTGCCGCTCGAGGCCTTCGCCCTGCAGCGTGGCGCGCTGCCACTGCGCAAAGTCGGCGTACTGAATCGTGAGCGGCGCGAGCGGATTCGCTTCGCCGCCGGTGAAAGCGCGATAGAGCGCGCTCAGCTCGTTGACGAGGACGCCGAAGGACCAGCCGTCCGCGGCAATGTGATGGAGCGTGAGGAGGAGCGCGTGGTCGTCGTCGGCGAGGCGGACGAGGGCAACGCGCAGCATCAGGTCGTTGGCAAGGTGGAACTTACGAGACGCTTCGTCGCGCAGCGCCTGCTCGAGCTCCGCCCCTTCGAGCTCGCGGATCTGCACCGGCTCGGCGGGACGGATGACCTGGATGCAGCTCTCGCCGCTGGCGACGTAGCGCGTACGCAGCACTTCGTGGCGGGCGACGATGGTGTCGAAGCTGGCCTGCAGCGCGGCGCGATCAAGCCTGCCTCTGAGGCGCAGCGAGGCCGGCATGTTGTACTGGGTGCTCCCCTGCTCGAGCTGGTCGATGAACCAGAGGCGCTGCTGCGCGTAGGAGGCGGGCAACTCGCCGTCACGCGAGACGGGCACGAGCGGGATGAAAGCGACCCGCGTGAGGCCGTCGACGTAGGTGGCGAAATCGCGCAGTGTCGGATGCTCGAAGAGGCCGCGCAGCGGAACGCTGACCTTGAACTCCTTGGCGACGCGGCTGAGGAGGCGCGTGGCCAGGAGCGAGTGGCCGCCGAGGTTGAAGAAGTTGGCCGTGATGCTGACGGCGTCGTCGAGCTTGAGGATCTCCTGCCAGAGCGACGCGAGCTGCGTTTCGGTACCGGTGGTCGGCGCGACGTAGGCGTGATGGGCCTGACGGTTCGGCGCCGGGAGCGCCTTGCGGTCGATCTTGCCGTTCGTCGTCAACGGGAGCTCTTTGAGAACGACGAAGGCCGACGGCAGCATGTAGTCCGGCAGGGAGCGGGCGAGCGCCTGCTTGAGCGTCTCGGCGAGGACGGCTTCATCCTTCGACGACACGACGTAGGCGACGAGGCTCTTCTCAGCATGCCCATCAACATCGTGGTCGTCGACCGCGATGACGAGGCTGTCGTCGACGTCCGGCTGCCTGGCGATCTGCGCGGCGATCTCGCCAAGCTCGATGCGGAAGCCGCGGATCTTGACCTGATCGTCGCTGCGGCCGAGGAAGACGAGGTTGCCGTCCGGGAGATAGCGGACGACGTCGCCGGTTTTGTAGAGACGCTGCGCGGTGCGCCAGGTGATGAAGCGGTCGGCGGTCAGCTCGGGGCGATTCAGGTAACCACGGGCTACGCCTGCTCCGCCGATGTAGAGCTCACCGATGGCGCCGACCGGGACCTGCTCGCGCTGTTCGTTGAGCACGAAGAGCGTGGTGTTCTGGATCGGTTTGCCGATGGAGATGGCGCTGGCGCAGTGCGGGAGGTAGAGATCGTCCGTGGTCTCGACGCGATACGTCGAGCAGCCGACGACGGTCTCAGTCGGACCGTATTCGTTGATGAAGGTGGCACGCGGAAGGAGGTGCTGCTTCCACTTCGTCAGCGTGCTGACGGTGAGCTGTTCGCCGCCGACGACGAGGACGTGCTCCGCATCTTGCGGGCGTCCCTTCGTGGTTTCGATGGCGGCGAGCATCTCCAGGTGGGCGGGCGTGAGCTTGAAGAGCCACGCCGTTTCGCTTTCGAAGAGGTGGTGCGCGAGACCGGCGAGCATCGCCTCCTGCGCTTCCGGCAGCAGGACGAGCTTGCGTCCGCAGACGAGCGGCGCCAGAAGGCTCGTGACCGTGGCGTCGAAGCAGAGCGGCGACGACATGACCGAGCCGGCGTGATGCGGCTCAAAGTACGCCGTCACGGCATTCGTCAGGTAATTGACGACGCCGCGGTGATGGACCATGGCGCCTTTCGGGTGACCGGTCGAGCCGGAGGTGTAGATGACGTACGCGAGGTTCTCGGGCGTGACGTCCACGGCGACGTTCGTGGCGGCGTAGCCTTCCATGAAGTCGTCGCTGAGGACGTCGTCCACCATCACCACGTCCACGCCGGAAAGCGGGACGCGCTCGATGACGGAGGACTGCACGAGGACAACGTCGAGGGCCGCGTCTTTCAGGATGTAATCGATGCGCTCGCGCGGGTACGACGGCTCGAGCGGCACGTAGGCGGCGCCGGCCTTCAGGATGCCGAGGACGCTGACGACCATCTCGAAGGAGCGCTCGACGCAGATGCCGACGAGCGAGTCGGGACCGAGACCCCACTCGCGGAGGTAGTCGGCGAGCTGGTTCGCTTTGGCGTTGAGCACGCCGTAGGTGAGCTGCTGCCCCTCGTACTCGGCGGCGATGGCGTCCGGGTTCTGCGCGGCCTGCTGCTCGAAGAGCTGATGCACGCAAGCGTCAGCGGGGAAAGCGGCCTGCGTCTGGTTCCAGACGCCGTAGGCGCGGAGATCGTCATCGGAGACGATGCGCAGTTTCTTGATGTTCGTTTCGGGAGCGGCGACGATCGACGCCAGCAGGACCTCGAAGCTGGCGGCGATCCGCTCGATGGTCGCGGCTTCGAAGAGTGCGTCGGCGTAGCTCCAGGTGAGCGCCAGCCCATCGCCTTCCGTGCAGGAGAGCTCGAGGTCGTAGCGGATGACGCTTTCGGCGCTCGGGATCTCGCCGATCGTGAGGCCCGGCAGGGTCACTGCCGTCGATTCGGTGTTCTGCAGGACGAAGAGGAGCTGGAAGAGCGGCGAGTGGCTGAGGCTGCGCTCCGGCTTGAGCGCGTCGACGAGCATCTCGAACGGCACCTGCTGGTGCGAGAAGGCTTCGAGCACCGTCTCCTTGCTGCGGCGCAGGAGCTCGGTGAAGGTCAGCTCGGCCGAGAGGTCGGTGCGCAGGGCCAGGGTATTGACGAAGCAGCCGATGAGCGGCTCGACGTCCTTGTACATGCGGCCGGCGACGGGGCTGCCGATGACGACGTCGGACTCGTTGCTCCAGCGTCCGACGAGCAGCGAGAAGGCGCTCTGCAGCAGGACGAAGAGGCTGACGCCGTTGGTCTGTGCGAGCTGGCGCAACTCGGCGAGGAGCTCGCGGTCGAGGAACTGCCGGTGACGGCGGCCGGCGAACTGCTGCTGCGGCGGGCGGACTTTGTCGATCGGCAGGCTGTGCAGGCGGGGCACGCCGTCGAGGTTCCGCTTCCAGTAGTCGATGTGGCGGTTCAGCTCGTCCTGCTGCATCGAACCGCGCTGCCAGTGTGCGTAGTCGAGGTACTGAATCGGGAGCGGCGCGAGCGGGCTGGGCTGGCCCTGGGTGGCGGCGAGATAGAGAGCCGCGAACTCCTTGACCAGGATGCCGATGGACCAGCCGTCGGAGGCGATGTGGTGCATCGTGAAGAGCAGGACGTGCTCGTCGGCGGCGAGCCGGAGAAGGCCGGCGCGGAGAAGGAGGTCCGCCGTCAGGTCGAACGGCGTCTCCGCTTCGGCGCGCGCGAGCTCGTGGATGCGCTGGTTCTGCGCCGCTTCACCGGCGGTCGTGAGGTCGACCTCGTACAGCGGCAGAGGCCGTGGCGCCGTGGCGTCCTGCAGGCCGTCTCCGCCGTTGCTGCTGTGGTAGACGGTGCGCAGGATCTCGTGGCGGCGGACGATCTCGTCGAAGGCCCACTGCAGCGCCTGTTTGTCCAGCAAGCCCTTCAGCCGCAGCGCGGTGAAGATGTTGTACTGGTGGCTGCCGCCTTCGAGCTGATCGACGAACCAGAGCCGCTGCTGCGAAAAGGAGAGCGGCACCGACTGGCGCTGCGCGACTTTCTGCAGTTGCACGGAAGAGGAGTCCCCTCCGACGGCGCCATCGACGCGCGTCAGGAAATGAACGATCTCCTGCTTGTGCGCCACGATCCTTTCGCGGAGCTCCTTCCCCAGCGCCCCTTTGCGGGCAGTGAAGTTGAGCTTGCCGTCCTGGACGAACAGTTGGACGCCTGCTTCTCTAGCTTCCTTGACGAGATTCGGAACCATGACACCTTCTTCTTCGGAACTTAAGTGACTGCACTGGATAGACTTCCAGCAGGGCGGGCAGAAGCTCGCCGATGAACCGCGGGAATGCCTTGTCCTGGGACCGGCGTGAAGCGGGACAGCTCTCGCCGGAGGCGCTAAGGGCGTCGGAGTGATCTACCCGTATTGATCGGAATGCTCTCTCAACCGCCGGATACCAATAACTAATTTCTTCCGGAGTCTGGGAGCGGCGGGAAAGGGGGACGGTGGGCCTCGGCGGACGGTTTCCGGATGGGTTCGGCGTCCCCGATGAGAGGATGAAATCCGTCCACTCGAGTTTTGAGACACCCTCCTGCGCCACCGCACTCGAGATCGGTTCGCTTCGTCGACGTCAGGCTGGCCCAAGAAGGGAGACGGGGTAGCGTCCGAACATTTCATCGCTGGTGACGATCGTCAGATCGTGGTGAACGGCATGACAGATCAGCATGCGATCAAATGGATCGCGATGGTGCGGGGGCAGGGTCAGGAGATGGGACGCCGCTTGCGCATGCAACGGCAGAGCTGCAATGCCGTGTGCGTTGCGTCGGCTGTCGAGGTATTCGTCGGCGGGCTCAGGCAGCGGGAGCTTACCGAGCTGGTACTTCACCAGCGCCTCCCAGACCGACACCACGCTCAGGAACACCTCGTTCGATTTGTCGCGGATTGCATCGAACGCAGGCCGGGGCAACCGGGCGTCATTGGTGATGTACCAGAGGAAGGCGTGGGTATCGAGGAGCAGTCTCATCGGCCTTCGAAGGCGTCGAGCAGCTCATCGGGCAGCGAATCGTCGAAGTCGTCGGGGACGACGAACTCGCCGGCAGCGAGGCCGACGGGGCGGAGCGTCTCGGTTTCGGTCAGGGGACGGATCTCGGCCACGGCGCGATTGCCCTGGTACACGACGACAGTCTCACCCTCGATGACGCGGTGGAGATACTCCGCCGCCTGATTCTCAACCTGCTCGAGCGTGGCTTTCATCGCTATCGCATTCTAGCAAAGCGGGTTCGGAGCCAGGGGATCTCGGCGTGCGGTGGCGGTTAGCCACCGCACGCCTAGATGGGTGTTCGAGCTACAGCTCCCCTACCTCCATCTCCTCTTCCTCGAAGTCGACGGCCACGTCGTGCTTCGTGCGCAGGAGCTCGGTCGCCAGGGCGATGCCGGTCACTGTCGGGTATTCGAAGAACAGGCGCGTCGGGACTTCGAGCTCGAAGGCGCGTTCGATGTGGGCCTTGACCCGGAGCAGGGACAGGGAGTTGCCGCCGAGGTCGAAGAAGTGGGCGTTGGCGCTGACGGGGCTCTCGAGCTTGAGGATCTCCTGCCAGATTCCGGCGATCTGCTTTTCGGTTTCGGTGCTGGGGGCGACGTAGCCGTCGTGGCCCTGGCGGTCGGGCTCGGGGAGCGCTTTCTTGTCGACTTTGCCGTTGGCGTTGAGGGGGAACGACTTCAGCACCACGTACGCCGTCGGGAGCATGTGGTCGGGCAGCGACTGCTTGAGCGTCTGGCGGAGGGCCGGCTCATCCCACTCGCCTGCCGGGACGACGTAGGCCGCGAGGTACTTGTTGTTGCCTTCGCCGAGAGCCATCACGACGGCGTCGCGGATAGCCGGAAGACGGGTGAGGTGCGCTTCGATCTCGCCCAGCTCGATGCGGAAGCCGCGGATCTTGACCTGATCGTCCACGCGGCCGATGAAAGCCAGCGTGCCGTCAGGCAGGTAGCGGACGAGATCGCCCGTGCGGTAGAGGCGCTCGGCACCAACCGTAATGAACTTCTCGGCCGTCAGTTCATCGCGGTTCAGGTAGCCGCGAGCCAGGCCTGGGCCGCCGAGGTAGAGCTCACCAATGGCGCCGGTGGGGAGGGGGCGCTGGGAGCGGTCGAGGACGTGGAGGGAGGTGCCGTTGATCTTCGTGCCGAGGGGGATGGGCTGGCCGAAGTCCGCGGTGCGGGGGACGGTGTAGCAGGTGCTGAAGGTGGTGTTCTCGGTGGGGCCGTAGCCGTTGATGACGGCCACGTTCTCCATCGCCGCGTAAACGCGGGCGACGGCGGCGGGGCTGATGACGTCGCCGCCGGCCAGGACGTAGCGCAGCGAGCCGCGCTTCGGAAGCTGATAGCTCCACTGCTCGAACAGACCGGCGGTGAGCCAGAGGGTGTTCACGCGGTGCTCGTCGATCTGCTGGTTCAGGACCTTCAGGTCGATGAGGCTCTCCGGGTAGAGGATGAGCTGCCCGCCGTTGAGCAGCGCGCCCCACATCTCGAACGTGGCCGCGTCGAACGCGCAGGTCGATGCCTGCAGGATGCGCGTTTCGCCGTTCAGCGCGACGTAGTGGTTGTTGATGACGAGGCGCACCACACCGCGGTGCTCGACCATGACGCCTTTCGGCGTGCCGGTGGAGCCGGACGTGTAGATGACGTACGCCAGGTTGCGCGGCGTGAGGCCGAGCGCGGCGTGGTCGAGGTTCTGATCCGAGTAGCGCGCCAGCAGCACGTTGCGGAAACCGGCGTCGATCGGCATGGTCGGGTAGTCGCTGAAGGCGTCGGTGAGCTGCAGCAGCTCACCCTGGGTCAGGACGAGACTGAGCCCGGAGTCCTCGAGGACGTGCGCGATGCGCTCCTCGGGGTAGTTCGGATCGATCGGGACATAGGCGCCGCCGGCTTTGAGGATACCGAGGATGCCGACCAGCATGTCGAGCGAGCGCTCGACGCAGATACCGACCCGCGAATCCGGCTTGACGTTCTTGTCGACGAGGTAGCGCGCCAGCTTGTTGGCCGCGGCATTGAGCTCGCCGTACGTCATCTCTTCATCGTTGAAGACGACGGCGGTGGCGTCCGGCGTCGCGGCGGCGTGCTGCTCGAACAGCTCGTGGATCGTGAGGTGCTCGGGGAAGGCGACGTCCGGCTGCTCCCACTCTGTGCGGCGGGCGCGGTCGGCTTCGGTCATGACGTCGATGGTCCGCAGCGGTGCAGCGGGTGCGGCAACGGCGTTGCGCAACAGCACCTCGAGGCTGGCGCCGAGACGCTCGATGGTCGGCTGCTCGAACACGTCGGTGGAGTAGGCCCACGACAGCTCCAGACCTTCGGGGCGCTCGGTCACGAGCAGCTCGAGATCGAAGCGGCTGGTGCCGAACGTATCGGCGGCGTTCTCGATCGAGAGGTCCGGCAGCGTGACGTTCGTCTCTTCGTTGTTGCGGAAGGTGAAGACGATCTGCACGAGCGGCGAGTGGCTGAGGCTCCGCTCGACCTTCAGCTCGTCCACCAGCATCTCGAAGGGGATGTCCTGGTTGACGTGGGCGTCGAGGCTGGTGCGCTTGACCTGCTCGAGCAGCTCGTCGAAGGTCGTGGCGGTGGAGAGATCGGTGCGCAGGACCACGTTGTTGACGAAGAAGCCGATGAGGCTTTCGACGTCCTGGTGCGTGCGTCCGGCGATGGTGTTGCCGATGACGATGTCGGTCTCGTTGCTCCAGCGCCCGACGAGGAGCGCCAGGGCGCTCTGCAGCACCATGTAGAGGCTGGCGTTGCGTCCGCGGGCGAGGCCGTTGAGCTCCGCGAGCAGTGCCGGGTCGAGGAGCTGCACGCGGCGGGCGCCGGCGAAGCCCTGCACGGCCGGCCGCGGCTTGTCGAGCGGCAGGCGGTGGACGGGCGGGAGGTCGGCGAGCTGCGTGCGCCAGTAGGCGAGCTGCCCTTCGAGCACGTCGCCCTGCAGCCAGTTGCGCTGCCACTTGGCGTAGTCGGCGTACTGGATGGCCAGCGGCGCGAGCGGCGACTCCTTGCCGCTGCTGAAGGCTTCGTAGAGCGCCACGAACTCGCGAATGAGCACGCCGATGGACCAGCCGTCCGAGGCGATGTGGTGCATGGTGAAGAGCATCACGTGCTCGGTCTCGCCGAGCTTCAGGAGTGACGCGCGCACCATCAGATCGCCGGAGAGGTCGAACGGCGTACGCGCTTCCGCCATCGCCAGCTCCTGCACGCGCAGCTCGCGTGCGGCGGGGTCGAGCGACGTGAGGTCGGTCGGCGCGATGACGATCGGACGGACGTCGTTGATGACCTGGCGTGCGGTGCCGAGGTCGGCGACGTACGTCGTGCGGACGATCTCGTGACGGCGGACGATCTCGTCGAGCGCCTGCTGCAACGCGGCGGTGTCGAGCCGGCCGCGCAGACGGAACGCCGCCGGCATGTTGTACTGCGCGCTCCTGCCGGTGAGCTGGTCGACGAACCAGAGGCGCTGCTGCGCGAACGAGAGCGGCAGCTCCTGCGAGCGGTCGGCCGGGACGATGGCGTGGTGCTCCGACTGCGAGAGCGCGTCGAGATGCGCGGCCAGCGAGCGGATGGTGCTGTGCTCGAAGAGCGCGCGCACCGGGATCTTCTTGTCGAACGACTGGCTGACGGCGCTGGCGACGCGCGTGGCGAGCAGCGAATGGCCGCCGAGCTCGAAGAAGTTGGCGGTGACGCTGGGGGACGTCTGGAGCTTGAGGACGGTCTGCCAGATCTCCACGAGGAGACGCTCGGTGGCGGTCGCAGGCTCGACGTGCTCCGCGGTTGCCTGACGAACGACGGCGGGCAGGGCCTTGCGATCGATCTTGCCGTTGGCGTTGAGCGGGAACGCGCTCAGGACGCACCAGCCGGTGGGGATCATGTACTCGGGCAGCGCTTTGGCCAGGCGGGCCTTGAGCTCGGGGAGGATGGAGTCGTCGTCGCCGATGACGTAGGCGACCAGGGCTTTGTCCTCCTCTTCTCCCTGCACGACGACGAGAGCGTCTTTGACGGTCTGCTTGAGCGTCGCTTCGATTTCGCCCGGCTCGATGCGGAAGCCGCGGACTTTGATCTGGTCGTCGACGCGGCCGAGGAACTCGAGATCGCCGGAAGGCAGCATGCGTACGACGTCGCCGCTGCGGTAGAGACGCCCCTCGCCGAACGGATTGGCGATGAACTTCGCGGCCGTGACGTCGGGCTGGTTGACGTAGCCTTTGGCCACGCCGGCGCCGCCGATGCAGAGCTCACCAGCCACACCGACGGGCGCGAGCTGCTGGGCCTCGTTGAGGACGTAGAGCTCGTGGTTGGACATGGCGCGGCCGATGGGGAGGCGCGCGTTCCGGGCCGCGTTGCGCGCCGCGTTGTCCGTTTTCCGTTGTCCGTTGTCCGTGCTGCGGTGCTGGTTTTCGGTTGTTGGTTGTTGGTTGTTGGTGCTGTGCTCGGCGATGGTGCCGCGGAGAGAGGCGGTTACGTCGTAGATCGCGCAGCCTACGACGGTCTCGGTGGGACCGTAGTGGTTGTAGATCCGGGCGTTGGGGAAACGGGTCTGGAGCTCGCTGGCGAGCGTAGCCGGGAAGGCTTCTCCGCCGATCACGAAGACGTGGGGCGTGTTGCTCACGTGGTTGGCGGCCAGGAGGGAGAGCGCGCCGGTGACGTGCATGGGCGTCATGCGCAGGAGGTAGGCGTCGCGCCTCCCCTCGGTCCCAGAGGTCCCATCGTTGCCCAGCATCTCGCCGAGTTGCAGCAGCTCTTCACCCGGAGCCGTCAGGTTGACGGCACCGCCGCGGAGCAGCGGCACGTAGAGGCTGGGCACCGTGATGTCGAAGCCGTGGGAAGTCACGACGAACGAACCGCTCAGGTGCTCGCCGTAGTAGTGCTGTGAGGCGAAGGCGCAGTAGTCGAGCAGGCCGCCATGCGTGATCTCCACCCCCTTCGGGACACCGGTGGAGCCGGAGGTGTACATGACGTAGGCGCTGTCGTCGTGGCTCACCGCGATGTCGGGGTTGTGGGTTGCGTAGGGCAGCTCCTCATCCACGATGACGAGCTGCAGGCCGGCGGGGAGTTTCGCCGCGAGGCTCTGCTGCACGGCCACGCATTCGATCTCACCGTTGGTGATGATGTGCTGCAGGCGGTCGGTGGTGTTGCTCGGCTCGAACGGGACGTACGTCATCCCGGCCTTGAGGATGCCGAGCATGCTCACCAGCGCTTCGGGCGAGCGCTCGACGTAGAAGCCGACGCGCGCTTTGGCCGGGAGTGACTTCGCCAGGAGAGCATGCGCGAGACGGTTGGCCTGCTCGTTGAGCGTGCGATACGTGAGGGTGCGCTCGCCAGCGACGACGGCAACGGCATCCGGCGTCAGGGCCGCCTGCGCTTCGAAGGCCACATGGACGCAGGGCTCGCTGCTGCGGTCGACGGTCGCCCCTTCGGAGCGGACGACCTCCGTCACCAGCGGCAGCGCGTACACGGGGCGCTCCGGCGCGGCGACGATGCCGCGCAGCAGCAGCTCGAAGCTGGCGGCCATCCGCTCGATGCTTTCGCGCTCGAAGAGGCTGGTGGCGTAGTGCCACTGAAGGCTGAGCTGCGCCTCTCCCTCGATGGCGGTCAGGTTGAGGTCCGTCTTGATCAGCGACGAACCGGCGCCGAGCGGGGCGAGCTCGAGGCCCGGGAGCTGCGGCAGGGCCGCCGTCCCCTTGAGCATCGAAAACATGATCTGGAAGAGGGCACCGTGACCGAGGCTGCGCTCCGGCTTCAGCTCGTCGACGAGCGTCTCGAACGGAATGGCCTGGTGCGCGTAAGCGTCGAGCGCGGTCTGCTTCGCCTCTTCGAGCAGCGCGTGGAACGACTGCGTCTCGGAGAGGCGGGTGCGCAGCACGAGGGTGTTGACGAAAAAGCCGATGAGCGGGTCGAGGTCGCGGTGCTCGCGGCCGGCGATGGGGCTGCCGATCACGATGTCGTTGCCGCGGCTCCAGCGTCCCAGGAGGAGCGCGAAGGCGCTCTGGAGGACCATGAAGAGCGTGGCCCGGTGGCCGTGCCCGAGCTCTTCGAGCTGGGCGACGAGCTGGCGGTCGAGCGTGCGCTCGACGGTGCCGCCTTCGAAGCGCTGCTGCGCCGGACGCGGTTTGTCCAGCGGCAGGCTGTGCACCGGCGGGACGCCGGCGAGCTGCACGCGCCAGTAGTCGACGTGGCGCTCGTAGGCTTCGCCCTGGAGCTGGGTACGCTGCCAGGCAGCGTAGTCGGCGTACTGGATCGGCAGCGGTGCGAGCGGGCTGACTTCGCCGTGGACGCAGGCGCGATAAAGCGCGGCAAACTCGCCGATCAGCACATCGACCGACCAACCGTCCGAGGCGATGTGATGCATGGTGAAGAGAAGGACGTGCTCCTCTTCGGCGAGCTGCAGCAGGACGGCGCGGAGCATGAGGTCGCGGGCGAGGTCGAACGGACGGGCCGCTTCTTCCTGCGCCAGACGCTGCACGGCCGTCTCGCGATCGGCAGCGTCGAGCTGCGTGAGGTCGACGAACTGCAGCGGCAGCGGCTCGGCCGCGCCGATCTGCTGGATCGCTTCATCACCAAACGTACTGAAGCGGGTGCGCAGCACTTCGTGACGCTCGATGATGGCATCGAAGGCCGCCTGCAGCGCATCGCGGTCGAGTGCACCGGTCAGGCGCAGCGCGCCGGGCATGTTGTACTGCGCGCTCCCCTCTTCGAGCTGGTCGATGAACCAGAGACGCTGCTGCGCGAACGACAGCGGCAGCGGCCCGGTGCGATCGGCCGCCGGAATAGACGCATGGACAGTCACGGATTGCTGTTCGAGGTAACGTGCGAGCGCGCGGACGCTGTTGTGCTCGAAGAGCGCGCGCACCGGGACGGTGCGGTCGAACGCCTGGCTGACGACGCTGACGATGCGCGTGGCCAGCAGCGAGTCGCCGCCGAGCTCGAAGAAGTTGCCGGTGACGCTGACGTCGCCGTCGAGCTTCAGGACCTGCTGCCAGATGGCGGCCAGGCGCATCTCGGTCGGGGTGGAGGCGGCGACGTACGTGTCGCGCGTCTGGCGCTCCGGCTCCGGCAGGGCGCGACGATCGACCTTGCCGTTCGCGTTGAGCGGCAGAGACGGCAGGATGACGAACGCCGCCGGAACCATGTAGTCGGGCAACGTCTGCTTGAGCGCCTGCCTCAACTCCTCGGCCGGGCGATCGGTGGCGACGTAAGCGGCCAGGTATTTGTCGCTGCCGCTGCCCTTGACGAGGACGACGGTCTCGCGAACGCCGGTGATGCGCAGGAGCTGTGTCTCGATCTCACCCGGCTCGATGCGGAAGCCGCGCAGCTTGACCTGGTCGTCGATGCGGCCGATGAAGGCGAGATTGCCGTCCGGGAGAACGCGGGCAAGATCGCCGGTGCGGTACAGGCGGGTGGCAACCTGTGGCCGCCGGCCGGTGGCCATCTCGATGAACTTCTCCGCGGTCAGCTCGGGGCGGTTACGGTAGCCGCGGGCCAGGCCGGCTCCACCGACGCACAGCTCACCGATGGCGCCGTGCGGGAGCGGGTTGCCGGCGGCATCGAGCACGTGCACGGTGGTGCCGTTGATGGCGTGGCCGAGAGGCACGGCCTGGGTGAAATCGGTGTCGCGGGCGATCGGGTAGAAGGTGGTGAAAGTGGTGTTCTCGGTCGGGCCGTAGACGTTGCTGATCGTCACGTCCGGCATGGCAGCGTAGACGCGCGCCACGGCCGCGGGGCTCATGACCTCGCCGCCGGTGAGCACATGCTGCAGCGAGCCGGATCGTGGCAGGAGATGGCTCCACTGCTCGAACAGGCCGGTGGTGAGGAAGATGGTGGTGATGCCGTGGCCGTCGAGCTCGCGGTTGAGCACCGTGAGGTCGATCAGGGTATCGGGGTAGAGCACGAGACGGCCACCGTTGAGGAGGCTGCCCCAGATCTCGAAGGTCGCGGCGTCGAATGCGCAGGAGGCGATCTGGAGGATGCGGGTCCGCCCGTCGAGCGGGACGTAATGGTTGTTGATGACGAGACGGACGACGCCTCGGTGCTCCACCATGACGCCCTTCGGCTTGCCCGTCGAGCCCGACGTGTACATGACGTACGCGAGGTCGCCGGTGCCGGCGTTCAACGACGGATTCGTGCGCGGCTGGCCAGCGGTGAGGCCGGGCGTCTCGAGCACGATGGCCTCGACGTTCCCCGGCGTGCTGTCGAGCAGGGTGGCCTGCGTCAGCAGGATGCGCACGCCGCCGTCTTCGAGCATGAAGCGCGAGCGCTCGGCCGGATAGCCGGGATCGAGCGGCAGGTACGCCGCGCCGGCCTTGAGCACGGCGAGCGTAGCGATGATGTTGTCGAAGGTACGCTCGGCACGCAGCCCGACGAGCTCACCTCTGTTCACGCCTTTGGCGAGCAGGAGGTGGGCGAGCTGGTTGGCGCGCTCATTCACTTCCGCATACGTGAGCGTCTCGCCGTCGCGGACGAGGGCCACGGCGCCGGGGGCGCGCAGCACCTGCGCTTCGAACAGCTCGTGAATCGCGGCGTCAGGGAAAGCGGCCTGCGCCTCCTCGGCAACGACCACACCGTCCGTCAGCGGGAGCGCGTCGATTGCGGATTCAGGCGCGGCCACGATGCCGCGGAGCAGCGTCTCGAAACTCGCGGCCATCCGCTCGATGCTCTCGGCTTCGAACAGCGCAGTCGCGTACTCCCAGTGCAGCTCCATGGCGCCGTTGCGCGGCGAAGCGATGAGGTTGAGGTCGAACTTGGCGGTCGCCAGCTCCGGCGCCAGCAGCTCGACCTCGAGCTCCGGGAGATTCGGCATCGCCAGATCCGGCGCCTGCGACAGCGCAATCTGGAAGAGCGCACCGTGGCTGAGGCTACGCGCGGAGCCCAGCTCGTCGACGAGCTTCTCGAACGGGATGGATTGGTGCGCGTAGGCGTCGAGCGAGGTTTGCTTCGTCTGCTCCAGCAGCTCGCGGAACGAGGCGGTGCCGGTGAGGCGCGTGCGGAGCACGAGCGTGTTGACGAAGAAGCCGATGAGCGGATCGAGCGCGCGGTGCTCGCGGCCGGCGATGGGGCTGCCGAGGACGATGTCGTTGCTGTGGCTCCAGCGGCCGAGGAACAGGGCGAAGGCGCTCTGGAGGAGCATGAAGAGGCTGGCGTGATGACTCTGAGCGAGCGCGTCGAGCTCCGCCAGGAGGGGGGCGTCGATACCGCGGACGACGGCCGCACCTTCAAAGCGCTGCTGCGCCGGGCGAGGCTTGTCGAGCGGCAGGCTGTGCACCGGCGGCAGGTCGGCCAGTTGCGTCTTCCAGTAAGCGAGGTGGCGCTCGTAGACGTCACCCTGCAACTGCGTGCGCTGCCACTGGGCATAGTCGGCGTATTGGATGGGCAGCGGCGCGAGCGGGTTTGCTTCGTTCGAGGTGAAGGCGCGATAGAGCGCGCCAACTTCTTCGAGGAGGACGCCGACCGACCAGCCGTCGGCAGCGATGTGGTGCGCGGTGAGGAGCAGGACGTGCTCCTGCCCGGCGAGCCGAACGAGCGCCACGCGCAGCATCAAGTCATTGCGGAGGTCGAAGGGACGGGCCGCTTCCTCTGAGGCGACGCGACGGAGGGCGGCTTCCCGCTCCGCTGCCGCCACCTGCGACAGGTCGACATGGCCGATGACGATCGGCTCGGTGGGACGGATCTCCTGGAGACGCGTCTCGCCACTCTCGACGAAGCGGGTGCGCAGCACTTCGTGGCGCTCGACGATGGCGTCGAAAGTCTGCTGCAGCGCGGCGCGGTCGAGCGTGCCGTCGAGGCGCAGCGCGGCGGCCATGTTGTACTGCGCGCTCCCCTGCTCGAGCTGGTCGATGAACCAGAGGCGCTGCTGCGCGAACGACAGCGGCAACGGCTCGTTGCGGTCGGCGGCAGGAATGTCGTGGTGGCCCGTGACGGTCTGCTGGTCGAGCCAGGCGGAGAGAGTGCGGACGGTGTTGTGCTCGAAGAGCGCGCGCACCGGCATCTTCGTTCCGAAGGCTTCGCTCACGGCGCTGGCGATGCGCGTAGCCAGCAGCGAGTGGCCGCCGAGCTCGAAGAAGTTGGCGGTGACGCTGACGCGATCGAGCTTCAGGATCTGCTGCCAGATGGCGGCGAGGCGCGTTTCCGTCTCCGTCGCAGGGGCGTCGTAATCGTGCTCCTGCTGGCGCTCCGGCTCCGGCAGCGCTTTCTTGTCGACTTTGCCGTTGCTGTTGAGCGGGAAGGCCGGGAGGCGGACGAACGCCGCCGGCACCATGTACTCGGGCAACGTCTGCTTGAGCGCGTTGCGCAGCAGGTCGCGCCACTCCTGTTCATCGGCGTCGGCAAGCTCCCCTTCGGCGACGACGTACGCCGCGAGGTACTTGTCCGTGGACTCGCCACGCGCCAGGACGACGCCTTCACGGACGCCATCGACGCGGCGCAACTGCGCCTCGATCTCACCGAGCTCGATCCGGAAGCCGCGGACTTTGACCTGATCGTCCGTACGGCCGATGTAGGCAATGTCGCCGTTCGGCAGGAAGCGGACGAGATCACCGGTCTTGTAGAGGCGCGTCGCGATTTCCGATTCCCGATTTCCGATTTCCGGAGCAAGCGCCGGAGACGCGGAGCTCATCTGTCCCATAGGTCCCATCTGTCTAATAGGTCCTATCGTCTGCCCGGGCACCGTAATGAACTTCTCGGCCGTCAGCTCGGGGCGGTTCAGGTAACCACGTCCGAGGCTGGGTCCGGCGATGTGCAGCTCGCCGATGGCGCCGATGGCTACCGGCTCGTTATGCGCGGAGAGGATGTAGTGCTGGTAGTTGCGCAGGCCGGTGCCGATGGAGAGGCGGTGCGGCAGCGGCTCGTTGTTGTCGACCTTGTGGTTGCAGGTGTAGACCGTCGCTTCGGTCGGGCCGTAACCGTTCCAGAGGGCGCCGACGCGGGTGGCCATCTTCTGCTGCAGCTCGAACGTGAGCGGCTCGCCGCCGGCGAGGGCGACGACGTCCTTCTGCCCTTGCCAGCCGGCGTCGATGAGCTGCGTCCAGCGCGAGGGCGTGGCCTGCACGAGCTGGAAGCGGTTGGCTTCGAGGAAGCGGCGCAGTTCCGCGGCGTCGAACTGGCAGGCTTCATCGGCGACGACGACCGTACCGCCCATCTGCAGGCAGCCGAACCACTCGAAGAAGGCAATGTCGAACGTCGTGGCGGTGAGCAGCAGCCAGCGCTCGACGGTGGGCAGTGCGAGACGGTCGAGGAGCGCGGTCCCGAAGTTCACGGCCGAGCCGTGGGAGATCATCACGCCCTTCGGCTGCCCGGTCGTGCCTGAGGTGTAGAGGACGTACGCGAGGTGCGACGGCTCCAATCCCAGAGCCACCGGATCGAGGTTCTCCACCGGATACCCATAAGTCCCATCGGTCCGATCGCTGAAACCATCCAGCGCGAGCAACTCGACGCCGGTGAAGCCGAGGCGATCGCGCAGACCGCTGCGCGTCAGGATGATCTGCACGCCGCCGTCGGTGAGCATGTGCTGGATGCGGGCATCCGGCAGCGTGGCGGAGAGCGGGACGTAGGCGCCGCCGGCCTTGAGGATGGCCAGCATGGCGATGACGGTCTCGGCGCTCGGCTCGACGTAGATGCCGACGAGCGAGTCCGGCCTGACGCCGCGCTGCACGAGGGCGTGCGCCACCTGGTTGGCGCGCTCGTTCAGCTCGCGGTACGTCAGTCGGCGGTCACCGGATTCGAGGGCGATGGCGTCCGGCGTGCGGAGCACCTGCGCCTCGATCAGCTCGTGCACGTGCTTGTCCGTCGGGTAGTCGCCATTCGTCTCATTCCAGAGAGCGAGCTGGCGGCGGTCGGCGCCGGTGAGCAGCGGCAGGCGGTGGATGGAAGTGCGGGGATTGCGGGCGATGCCGTCGAGCAGCACGGCGAAGCTGCCGGCCATGCGCTCGATGGTACCGGCTTCGAAGAGGCTGTCGGCGTAGCTCCAGGTGAGCGTGAGGCCGTCGCCCTCTTCCACGGCGTTCAGGTGCAGGTCAAACTTCGTTGCTTCGGTGCCCTGCTCCAGCGCGTGCGCGGTGACGCCCGGCAGCGCCAGGCGCAGCGGGTTCTCCTTCTGCAGCGTGAAGATGATCTGGAAGAGCGGCGCGTAGCTGAGGCTGCGCTCCGGCTTCAGCTCACCGACCAGGGCGTCGAAAGCGACGTCCTGGTGGGCGAAGGCGTCGAGGATGGTCTGGCGGTTCTGCAGCAGCAGGTCGTCGAACGTCATCGCGTCCGTCAGCTTCGTGCGGAGCACGAGCGTGTTGACGAAGAAGCCGATGAGCGGCTCGAGGTCCTTGTGATTGCGGCCGGCGATGGGGCTGCCGATGACGAGGTCCGAAACGTTGCTCCAGCGCGCGAGCAGCAGGGCGAACGCCGTCTGCAGGAGCATGAAGGGCGTGACGTTCTCCCGTTTGGCGAGCGTCAGCAGCTCCGCATAGGCAGCGCCGTCGAGACGGCTCTGCACGGTGCCGCCGGTGAAGACCTGCTGCGCGGGGCGCGGCTTGTCGAGCGGCAGGCCGTGGACCGGCGGGATGCCGGCGAGCTGCTGCTTCCAGTAATCCACCTGACCGGTGAAGGCTTCGCTCCGCGAGCGTTCGTGCTCCCACGCGGCGTAATCGGCGTACTGCACGCGCAGCGGCTGCAGCGGGTTCGCTTCGCCGCGGGCGTAAGCGGAGTAGAGCGTGTTCAGCTCCTGCACGAGGACGTCGACAGACCAGCCGTCGCCGGCGATGTGGTGCAGCGTGATGAGCAGCGCGTGCGCTTCGTCGCCGAGGCGGACGAGCGTGACGCGCAGCATGAGATCCTTGCGGAGGTCGAAGAGGCGGTTGGCCTCTTCCTGCGCGAGCTGGCGCAGCGCGGACTCGCGCAGCGCTTCCGGCAGGTGCGCGAGGTCGTAGCGCTGCAGCGGCAGCGGCTCGGCGGCGCGGACGTCCTGCACGGACGATTCGCCACGCGGGATGAAACGGGTGCGCAGCACTTCGTGGCGCTCGACGATGGTGTCGAACGCCGCCTGCAGCGCGTTCACATCGAGCGTGCCTTCGAGGCGGAGGGCCGCGGCCATGTTGTACTGCGCGCTCCCCTGCTCGAGCTGGTCGATGAACCAGAGGCGCTGCTGGGCGAACGACAGCGGCAGCGGCTCGCTGCGGTCGACGACCGGGATCACGTCGTAGCCGGTGCCGCTCTGCTGGTCGAGCCAGGCCGAGAGCGTGCGGACGGTGTTGTGCTCGAAGAGCGCGCGCACCGGCATGGTCGTGCCGAATGCTTCGCTCACGGCGCTGGCGATGCGGGTGGCCAGCAGCGAGTGGCCGCCGAGCTCGAAGAAGTTGGCCGTCACGCTGACGGCATCGAGCTTCAGGATCTGCTGCCAGATCGCCGCGAGGCGCTCTTCGGTGGCCGTGGCGGGGGCGGCGTACGACTGCGCCTGCCGCTGCGGCTCGGGCAGGGCCTTCTTGTCGATCTTGCCGTTGCTGGTGAGGGGGAAGGCGTCGAGGACGACGAATGCCGCCGGCACCATGTAGTCCGGCAGGTGCTGCTTGATCGTGCGGCGGGCGCCGTCGATCAGCTCTTCGGCGTCGATCGCGTCGGCCACCGGCTCGGACGGTACGAGGTAGGCGATGAGGCGCTTCTCGGCGCCGTCGCCGCGGGCGATGACGAGCGCTTCCTTCACACCGGCGTGCTGGAGGAGCTGCGCCTTGATCTCGCCGAGCTCGATGCGGAAACCGCGGATCTTCACCTGGTCGTCGATGCGGCCGAGGTATTCGAGCTGGAGGTCGAGACGATAGCGGACCAGATCGCCCGTGCGATAGAGACGGCCTTCGCCGCCGAACGGGTTGTCAATGAAGCGCGAGGCCGTCAGCTCCGGCTTGTTCAGGTAGCCGCGGGCCAGGCCGGCGCCGCCGACGTACAGCTCGCCCGGGACGCCGATCGGCAGGAGCGCGCCGTCGCTGCCGACGTAAGTCACGAGATCGGCGAGCGGACGGCCGATGTCGCTGACTTCGCTCTCGCAATCGATGGCCAGCATGCGCCGGTAGGTGACGTGCACGGTCGTCTCGGTGATGCCGTACATGTTGATGAGGCGCGGCTGGTCGTCGCCGTACTCGGCGACCCAGTTGCGGAGGCGCGACGGCACGAGCGCTTCGCCGCCGAAGACGACGTAGCGGAGCGCGTCGAGCCGCTCGCGGCCGAGCGCCACGTCGGTGAGGGCGTAGAACGCGGACGGGGTCTGGTTCAGCACCGTGACCCGCTCGCGCTGCAGCAGCGCGTAGAACTGTTCCGGCGAGCGGGAGGTCTCGAACGGTACGACTACGAGGCGGCCACCGTAGAGCAGCGCGCCCCAGATTTCCCAGACGGAGAAGTCGAAGGCGTAGGAGTGGAAGAGCGTCCAGGCGTCATCGGCGCCGAAGGTGAGCTCGACGTCGGCCGCGTCCATGAGGCGCGTGACGTTGCGGTGCTCGATCATCACACCCTTGGGATTGCCGGTGGAGCCGGAAGTGTAGATCACGTAGGCGAGGTGCGACGGCAGGACATCGACGTTCGGGTTCGTGCGCGGCTCGTTCGCGAACTGATCGCCGTCGAATACGAGCAGCTTGTCGTTTGCGACCGGCACCCTGCCGGCGAGCTTGGCCTGCGTGAGGACGATGTCCACCGCGGCGTCTTCGATCGTGTACTGCAGGCGCGCGGCCGGGTAGTCGGGATCGAGCGGGAGGTAGGCGCCGCCCGCCTTGAGGATGCCGAGGATGCCGGTCAGCATCTCGACGGAACGCTCGACGCAGATGCCGACGAGCGTGTCTGCCTTCACGCCGCGCTTGATGAGCGCGTGGGCGAGCTGGTTCGCTTTCTCGTTCAGCTCCCCGTACGTCAGCGACTCGTCGTTGAAGACGACGGCGACGCCGTTTGGCGTGGCCGCGGCCTGGCGCTCGAAGCGCTGGTGCAGCGTGTCGATGGTGGCGAACTGCTTCGCGCAGGTGATCTCGCTCGTGAGCGAGGCCGCGTCGGCCGGCGGGAGGATAGGCAGGCGCCCGGCCTGCGTCTCCGGCGCGGCGACGATGCCGTCGAGCAGCACGGCGAAGCTGGCGGCGAGGCGCTCGATGGTCTGCGCCTCGAAGATGCTCGTGGCGTAGTTCCACGTCAGGTCGAGACCGCGCTCGTTCTCCGTGGCCGAGACCGTGAGGTCGAACTTGGCGGTGTCGGGCTCGCCGTGAAGCTGGGCGATCGTCAGCTCCGGCAGCTCGAGCACGAACGGCTCGTTGTTGTGCAGGGCGAACACGAGCTGGTAGAGCGGCGCGTGGCTGAGGCTGCGCTCCGGACGCAGCTCCTCGACGAGCATTTCGAACGGCACGTCCTGATTGGAGAAAGCGTCGAGGACCTGCTGCCTCCCCTGCTGGAGGAGGCGGGTGAACGGGAGCTCTTCGGAGAGCTCGTTGCGCAGGACGAGCGTGTTGACGAAGAAGCCGATGAGGCTCTCCGTCTCCGTGTGATTGCGTCCGGCGACGGGCGTGCCGACGACGACGTCGGCGACGCCGCTCCAGCGGCTGACGAGCAGCGAGAACGCCGTCTGCAGGACCATGAACAGCGTGGCGCCATGGTCATTGGCCAGGCGCTGCAGGCCGTCGAGCGTCGCGCGGTCGAGGTGCGCCTGCAGGTTGCGGCCGGCGAACTGCTGCCGCGCCGGACGGGTGCGGTCGAGTGGGAGTCCGTGCACGCTCGGCGCATGCGCGAGCTGCTTCTTCCAGTAGGCGAGCTGCGGCTCGAGGAGCGCGGTGTTGTTGCGCTGCCAGACGGCGTAGTCGGCGTACTGGATGGGGAGCGGCGCGAGCTCGGGGTCGATACCCAGACAGTGCGCCTCGTAAAGAGCGGTCAGTTCCTTGACCAGCACGCCGGCGGACCAGCCGTCGGCGGCGATGTGGTGCAGCGTGAGCAGCAGCACGTGATCGTCTTCGCCGAGGCGGACGATCGTGGCGCGGAGCATGAGGTCGTGGGCGAGATCGAAGGGGCGCTCCGCCTCCTCCTGCATCAGCCACTCGAGATCGTCCGCTGCCTTCGTCAGGTCGACGAAGGCCATCGGCACCGCTTCGGCCGGACGGATGTCCTGGATCGCGGAGCCGTTGGCGTCGCTGCCGGCGATGAAGCGGGTGCGCAGCACTTCGTGACGGGCGACGATGGTGTCGAGCGTCGACTGCAGCGCGGCGCGATTGAGGCTGCCGGTGAGGCGCAGCGCCGCCGGCATGTTGTACTGCGTGCTCCCCTGCTCGAGCTGGTCGATGAACCAGAGGCGCTGCTGCGCGAACGAAGCCGGCAGCGGCTCCTGGCGCGAGGCCAGGGGGATGCCGCGGTAGGACGTGCCGCTCTGCGCGTCGAGATGCGCGGAGAGCGTGCGGACGGTGTTGTGCTCGAAGAGCGCGCGCACCGGCACGGTCTTGCCGAAAGCTTCGGCGATGGCGCTGGCGACGCGCGTAGCCAGCAGCGAGTGGCCGCCGAGCTCGAAGAAGTTGGCCGTGATGCTGACGCGGTCGAGTTTCAGCACGTCCTGCCAGATGGCAGCGACGCGCGATTCAGTTTCAGTCTCGGGAGCAAGGTAATCGTGCTGCTCCTGCAGCTCCGGCTCCGGCAGCGCGTGGCGGTCAACCTTGCCGTTCGCGTTGAGCGGCAAGGCGGCCATGCGCACGAAGGCGGCCGGAATCATGTGCGCCGGCAACGTCTGCTCGAGCGCCTGGCGCAGCTCCGTCTCGGAGAGCCCGGTCACGACGTACGCCGCGAGGTACTTGCCGCTGCCCTCTCCCTTCACCACGACCACCGCTTCACGCACCTCGGCCATGCGCCCAAGCTGCGCTTCGATCTCACCCGGCTCGATACGGAAGCCGCGGATCTTGACCTGATTGTCGATGCGCCCGAGGAAGGAGAGCGTGCCGTCTGGGAGGAAGCGGACGAGATCGCCGGTGCGGTAGAGCCTGTGGGTTATCTCGCTTCCGCCGTCACCCTCGGACAGACAGGAGTGTCTGTCCCACATAGAACCAGCCGCCGCGATTTTGGTGTCCCCACCGGAGGTGTGGGACAGACACTCTTGTCTGTCCGGCATCACCACAAACTTCTCAGCGGTGAGCTCGGGCTGGTTCCAGTACCCACGCGCCAACCCTGCCCCACCGACATACAGCTCACCCGGCGTGCCCACCGGCACCGGGGCACCGTTGGCGTCGAGGATATACAGTGAGGTGCCGTTGATGCTCGTGCCGAGAGGGATCGGGCGGGAGAGATCGGACGTGCGGGGGATGGCGTAGGTGGTGGTGAACGTCGTGTTCTCGGTCGGGCCGTAACCGTTGATGACCGTGACGTCCGGCAGCGCGCGATACACGCGGGCCACGGCGGCGGGGCTGAGCACATCGCCGCCCGCCAGCACGTAGCGGAGCGCCGAGGCCTTCGGCAATTGATAGCTCCACTGCTCGAACAGGCCGGCCGTGAGCCAGACGGTGTTGATGGCGTGGCGTTCCAGCGTGTCGTTGAGGACCGGGAGGTCGATGAGCGGCTCGGGATAGAGCACGAGCTGCCCGCCGTTGAGCAGGCTGCCCCAGATCTCGAACGTGGCCGCGTCGAAGGCGGTCGTCGAGACCTGCAGCATGCGCGTTTCGGCGCTGAGCGGGACGTAGTGGTTCTCGGCGACGAGACGGACGACACCGCGATGCTCGACCATGACGCCCTTCGGCAGACCGGTCGAACCGGAGGTGTACATCACGTACGCGAGATCGTCCGGCGTGCCGGCGATCTCCGGGTTCGTGACGACGAAGCCGTCAACGGCGAGGTCTTCCGCGCGGAGCACGATGCGCACACCGCTGTCGTCGAGCATCTGCCGTAGACGCTGCTCCGGATACGACGGATCGAGCGGCAGGTACGCCGCGCCCGCTTTGAGGATGCCGAGCGTACCGGCGATGTTCTCGATGGAACGCTCCACACAGATCGCCACCAGCTCACCCGCGGTGACACCTCGGGCGATGAGCGCATGTGCGATGGCGTTGGCGCGCTCGTTCAGCTCGCGGTAGGTGAGGCGTTGTCCGTTTTCCGTTGTCCGTTGTCCGTGCTGCGCTTCGCGAGGGATCCCGTAGGTCGGATCGAAAACCAGCGCAATCGCATCCGGCGTCGCCGCGGCCTGCGCTTCGAACAGCTCGTGGATGCGCTGTTGCGGGAACGGCGTACTGGTGCCCACGCTGATGATCTTCTCGTCCACCGGCGCGACGGTCGCGAGCGTCCCGATCGCAAAATCGCCGCGGCGGAGGGCGTCGCCGACGATGAAGCCGAATCGATGCGCGAGCAGCGTGGCCTCGTCCTTGTCAAAGTAGGCGTGGTTGTAATCGAACTGGATCTCGACCGGCTGCTCGTCACCGTTCTCGAAAAGCGTGACGCTGAGCGGCGTGGCCTCGTGCTCGTGGCTGAGGTACTTGATCTCGACGACTTCGTCGCCGATGCGAAACTTGCTGTCGAGGCGGAGGTAGTTGAAGCCGACGTCGTACAGACGGCGTGACTGATCGAGCAGGCCAAGCTCGCGGATGGCGTGGCCGATCGGATAGCGCGAGTGACGGTAGTTCTTCTTCTGCGCCTGCTGGATGCGGCGCGCCACGTCCGCGAACGAGTCGTCGCCCTGGAGGTCGATGGCCAGCGCATTGACGCCGATGTAGACGCCGATCTGCCGCTTCTGCTGGAACGTCTTGCGGTTGTGGGTGGGGATGCCGAGGATCAGGCGGTTCTGGCCGGTGAGCTTGTGAAAGTAGCCGGCCAGCAGCGCCGTGAACCAGGCGGAGATGCCGACGCCCATTTCATCGGCGGCGACGAGCAGACGGTTGTACTCGTCGCGCGAGAGGAAGAAGGCCTTACGGCCGCTCGTGACGAGCTTCTTCCCGTCGAAGCGGGCGCGGTGGAACGGCGTGAGCGGCGGCTCCGGCAGCGGGTTGCAGTGCTCCGTCCAGTAACGGCCGCTCTCGTTGTAACGGGAGCTGCTGACGTACTCGGCGTCGTCGGACGCGCGGGTCTGCCAGGACGAGAGGTCATCGCCGCGCATCGCCTCCGTGCTGCCGTCGGCCTGATACAGCTCGCCGAGGACGCGGGCCAGGTTCGAGAAGCCCCAGCCGTCGATCATCAGGTGATGGGCGACGACGACGTAGCGGTACTCGTCGTCCGAAAGCTTCAGCAGCGAGGCCTGGAACAGCTCGCAGCGGTCGAGCGGGAGGAGCGTGGTGAAACGCTCCCGCAACCACTCGTCCGCGGCGGCCGCCGCATCCGGCGTACCGGAGAGATCGACGTGCGCCAGCGTCAGCGTGCGTGCGGCGCCGACGTACTGCATGGGCGTGGCGCCGGAAGCGTTGATGCGCAGCCCGAAGGCGTCGTGGCTCGCCACCATGCGGCCGTGCGCGCGCTCGAGGCGCGCCACGTCCACGGCTCCGAAGCGGATGTAGCCGCCGATGTTGTAGCGCGGGCTCTCCGCGGCGTGCAACTGATCGAAATAGATGTCCTGCTGCGCGAGCGTCAGCGGGAACTGTGCTTCCGGAAAACTCATGCTCCAACCCCTGCAAATTCGATTGCGATGTCTCTCATCTCGGCGTCGAGCGACTTGTGCGTCTCGACGCGGGTGATCTTTCCGTCTTCCATGACGATGAGCTTGTCGGCCACGTCGAAGTAACGGTCGTCATGGCTGATGACCACGACCGCCTTCCCCTGCGCGCGCAGCTCCGGCAGGACCTTGCGGTAGAAGACCTGCTTGAAGTGCGGGTCCTGATCGGCGGCGCATTCGTCGAGGAGGTAGAGCTTCTTGTCGTCGATGAAGGACACGATCATCGCCAGGCGGCGCTTCTGCCCGTCGGACAGGGAGATCGAGGAGAACTTGCCGCCCTTGAACTTGACCTTGTGGTCGAGCGCGAAGTCGCGCAGCATCTCGTCGACGCGCTGCTGCAGCATGTCGTCGCGGCGCCGTCCGCCGCGCAGCACGCGGTCGAACAGGTAGTAGTCGGAGTAGATGGCGGCGATGTCCTCGCGGAAGAGGCTGAGGTTCTCGAGCGTCACCTGCTGGTCGTCGAAGTAGACGGCGCCGTCCGTCGGCATGTAGTGCTGGGTGATGATCTTGCTCATCGTGGACTTGCCGGAGCCGTTGCCGCCGACGATGAACGTCACTTCGCCGCGCACGAGCTCGAGGTCGACCGGGCCGATGCTGAAGCCGGCGTCGCCGTTCTTCGTCGCGTACTGATACGCGACCTGCTCGAGCCGCATGGTCTTCCACTCCCTCGGCATCTCCAGCGCGGAGTGCGACACCGGCTCCTCGGGGATCTGCTTGAAGAGCGTGTTGACCTTGTTGAGGGACACGCGGGCCATGGCGATCTGCGGCACGAAGTTCAGCAGCATCGACATCGGGCCGGTGACGTAGAGGAGCGCCATGATCACGCCGATGAGCTGGTCGTTGGCGATGGCCGTGTGGTTGACCATGATGAAACTGACGGCCCCGATGACAAAGAAGCTGAGGAGATCGCCGTAGTTCATGGCCACGCGGATGATCGTGTGGCCGGTCTTGTCGGCGGCGAGGACCGACTGCTCGCTGGCCAGCAGGATCTCCTCGAAGTACGCCTCCCGCTTGCCGGCGTCGAGCTTGAGCTCCTTCGAACCGAAGATCAGGCCGCGCATCGCTTCCTGCAGCTCATCGATGTGATGCCGCGCCTTCGCCAGGTAGCGGCGGCCGATGAGCATCGGGATCTGGTACGTGGTCGCGCCGAAGAGGATGGCGCCCATGACGAACTTGAAGACGTCGGCGTTGAGATACCAGAGGTAGCTCAGCATCCCGATGAGGGTGATGCTGTTCGTGAGCAGGTCGGGCAGGACGCGCGCGCCCATGACGACGCGGGGGACGTCCGTCGTCAGCGCCGCCAGCAGCTTCGCCGATCCGAGCGACTCGAGCGCCGCGATGGGGGCGCGGGAGATACGCCGGTACATCATCACGCGCAGCTCGGACGTGACTTCCATCGAGACGCGCGAGAGCACGACCTGCGAGACCGAGCGGGCCACGAGGATGAAGGCACACGTGGCCGCGAACAGCAGCGCGAAGCGCGGCTTGCTCAGCTCCCACGAGAAGAACGTCACCGTCTCCTGCAGGACCGGACGGAAGCCCTGGCTGTCCGACGCGAGCGACGACAGCACCAGAGGAATCAGGAAGGCGTAGCTGACTCCGGCGAGGCCGCCGAGGACGATGGACAGAAACACCTTGTTCGGCGATTTCTTGCTGAAGGCCTCAAACAGTTTCATGAAGGATTCCCTGTGGGGCGAAGTTGGCGGTTGGCAGTAGGCGGTTGGCGGTAGACCGTTCCACCACTCCCAGCGGTACGGGCAACGGAAAACGGAGAACGGACAACGAGGGTCTGGCGCTGCCGCTCATCGCGGCTTCAGCGTCAGCGGCTGGGCGGCCGCCGGTGCGTTGCCGTCGAGGGTGTAATAGGCGACGTCGCGGAACGGCACGACCATGTCGTCGTAGTGACGGCTCATGACGTTGCCGGACTGTCCGGTCGAGTTCATGTAGAGGTGGCGCGAGGCGCGCGGCCCCATGCTCATGATCTGGCGGAAGCCGGCGCCGAACGTCTGGACGTAGCCTTCAGTCCCGCGATAGCTGGCCGCGGCCACGTTGATGCTGTTCGACGAGCCGCCGTTCGAGACCTCGCGCTGGAACATCCGGCGCAGCAGGTTCGTCTGGCTGAACGGCGTGTGCTCGTAACGCGTCCGGTGCGCCGTGCCCCACGTCCATTCGGACAGGTCGGAGCCGTGCACCTTCTTCAGGTCCTTGAGGGACGTCTGCAGCGACCACATGAGCGCCTGATGGCAGGTCTCGACTTCCGGCGTGCGGATGTCGTCGCACCACTTGAGGCGGTCGTTCTGCAGCAGTTGCGCGAGCTCGGCGTCCTGCATCCGGCCGGCGAGCGCTTCGAGCTGGCGCGTCTTGCCGCGCTTGTTCCACGGCCCTTCCAGCTCGTCGGCGAAGATGCGCCCGCGCAGGCGGTCGCTCCAGGCCACGAAGATCGTCGCCGCGACGCTGTCCTTGTCCATGCTGCCGTCCCAGCGCCCGAGGTACTGCACGGCCTCGCGCTGCAGGTCGTCCTGCGGGATGACGCGCGTCATCACCTTCGCCAGGGTGGCCGAGGGGATGTTGGCGACGTCGCCCTGCATGGCCTGCATGTCGACGACGCTCAGGCGCTGCTTCGCATTCACCTTCTGCTGCAGCAACTGCTCGATGCGCGCCGCACGGGTGGCCGGCGCCCAGTCGTGGGAGATGAACCAGGGATACTCGGGCGCCGTCACGCGGTTGTTCGCGTTGACGATGTAGCCCTTCTCCGGATTGAAGCTGCGCGGCATCTGGTCGAACGGGATCGTGCCCGTCCAGGTGTAGTCGTCGTTCCAGCCGGGGACCGGCAGCGTGCCTTCGCCCTTGCTGCGAACCGGAATGCTGCCGACGCCGACGTAGCCGATGTTCCCCTGCGTATCGCCGTAGAGGAGGTTGAGCGCCGGCGCGACGTAGTTGCTGAACGCGGCGTTGAAGCTCTGCCAGTCACGCGCGTAATTGGCGCGGAGGAACGACTCGAAGCTGGCCCCTTCCTTCCGCTCGAGCACGTTCCAGCGGAGCGCGACCGGCTGGTCGAAGGCGTCGAACTGGTCGCTGACGATCGGCCCGTGACGCGTGCCGCGCACTTCGATCGAGACCGGCTTCAACGGACCGCGCAGGAGCGCGGGGGATTCGTTGCGGACGATGATCTGCTCGGTGCGGATCGTGAACTTCTCCCAGCGCCCGTTGACCTCGTACTCGTTCGGGTTCTCGGGATTGACGCGCTCGAAGTAGAGGTCCTGCTGGTCGGCCATCATGTTCGTGCCGCCCCAGGCCACATGCTCGTTACGGCCGAAGATGACGACCGGCAGCCCGACGAGGCTCATGCCGGAGACGTTGAGGCGATCCCCCTTGAGCCGGATGCCGTACCAGAGCGACGGCACCTGCACGGCGAGGTGGGGATCGTTGGCGACGATGGGCTGGCCGTCGTTCGTCAACTTGCCGGAAACGACCCAGCCGTTGCTGCCGACGTACTTGCCGCCGAGCTTGAGGTCGGACTCGAGCTGCTGCTGCAACTCAGCGATCTGCATGAGTTTCTGCGCCTGCGCCTGCTCGGCAGTGGTGACGGTGAGCGGCGTCTCGGCCGGATAGCCGTCGAAGAGCGCGTGGAGTTTGTCGGTGCTGAGGTAGTGGCTGGCCACGAAGCGGTTGATCTCTTCGCGGAAGTTGCCGCCGAGTGTCAGCGCGAACATGTAGTTCCAGCCGAGGGAGTCGTAGACCGTCCACGGCTGCGGCTCGAGGCCGAGGACCATGAATTCGGCCGGCAGCTTGTGCCCCTGCGCGAGGTAGGCGTTGATGCCGGCGGTGTACGCCGTCAACGACGCTTTCGCTTCAGGGCTCAGCGTTTCCCACGACGCTTTGGCAGCGTCGCGGAGGCCGAGGGTGCGCAGCCAGATGTCCTGCTTGATGCTGGTCTTGCCGAAGATCTCGCTGAGGCGCCCGTCGACGATGCGCCGCTGCATCTCGAGCTGCCAGAGACGGTCCTGCGCGTGGACGTAGCCGGCCGCGAAGAAGGCGTCGTTGTCTGTCTTTGCATCGATGAAGGGGATGCCATGCGCGTCACGGCGGATCTCCACCGGCGCCGAGATTCCGGCGACAGTGAACGCCCCGCTCTCCTCGGGCAGACTTCCGCGCAGATTGCGCCAGGTATAAACGCCCAGCACCACGCAGGGAAGGAAAACCAGCGCCACGAAGCGCGTCATTAACGGCCGTGATTTCAACACGCGTAAAACCCCTTGTTTTGCAGATTGGACCGGGAAGGAAAACCGCCAGGCAGACTTCGGGCAGGAACCAGTCACGACGGGAAGGACAAACGTCCAGCCGCCGCGGGCACAGGTACATCGCCGTTATTCGTGATGTGCGGATCTACTCGGGTGTGCGCCTATTGACGAAATGAGCGAATAACTTATTTCGGCAAAGGTGGCGCGGAGGCGCGGCGTTGGTCGTATCTATCTGTGGTGTGGAGACTTGCACGGTTTCCAGCGAAAGGCACTTTTAGGGGTCTTTCAGCTGCTCCAGCGATCTGAGCCGCGGCCAAAGGTGTGGTTTGAAGAGCACCGTATCAACTGTCATCCCGAGCCAAGCACCGCGCTGCGCGCAGCGATTGATCAAAAGAAACCAAGGAGTAGTCTGGGGAGTGGCGGTTCGTGCCGAGGCCGGTTACAGCATGGTGCTCGCAGCCCGATCCCGAGCATGGTCCAGGGAGATCGCGAACTTGATTTGGAGAAGAGCTGATGTAGCAAGCACCGGCTCTGTCCCGTTTAGAAGAATGTGCATCGAAATCTCCTGCACGAGCCGCACATCGAGTTAGGAGCAGGTTGTGCGCAAGAAGCGATCTCCCCGGAGCCACAAGAAGAATAAGCGAGTTCTCGAACAGATCAATCACAACGCCGCCGGAGTGGACATGGGCTCGGACACGGTGTGGGTTTGCGTGGGCGAGCACCTGAGCGACACACCGGTGCGGACGTTCGGAACGACGACCGCGCAGCTGAAAGCATCGGCCGAGTGGATGCGCGAGGTGGGAGTGGACACGGTGGCGATGGAAGCCACGGGCGTGTACTGGGTACCGGCCTACGAGATCTACGAGGAGTACGGGCTGCGGCCGATCCTGATCAACTCGCGGACGATCCAGACGGTGAATGGGATGAAGAAGAGCGACTTCATCGACTGCCAGTGGATTCAGCTGCTGCATACGTTCGGGATTCTGCAGCGGTCGGTACGAGCCGAAGCGGTCATGATCGAGCTGCGAGGCTACATGCGTCAAAGGCGGACGCTCACCGAGCAGTGCTCGGAGAACATCCAGCGGATGCAGAAGGCGCTCACGCTGATGAACGTGCGTCTGGACCAGGCCGTCACCGACATTACTGGCGCGACGGGGATGAGCATCCTGCGAGCGATCGTCGAGCAGGGGGAGCGGAATCCGGCCAAGCTGGCAGCACTGCGCGATCCGGGGTGCGCCAGGAGCGAGGAGCAGATCGCCGAGGCTCTGAGCGGACACTGGCGGGACGAGCAACTGTTCGTGCTCGGCCAGACATTGAAGCTGTGGGACTTCTGTCGGCAACTCGTGCGCGAGTGCGACCAGAAGATCGAGGGCCTGCTGGGAGAGCTGCCCGTCCGCGGATCGTGCGAGCGAGTGCCGTCCAAGGCCAAGCCGCGCAAGAACCAGGTCAGCTTCGATGGAAGGACCCTGCTGGGCGAGCGGCTCGGAGTGGATCTGGTAGCGATCAAAGGGCTGGACGTGCTGACGATCCTGACGGTGATCTCCGAGAGCGGGATCGATCTATCCCGCTTCCCGACCGACAAGCATTACGTTTCATGGCTCGGTCTGGCGCCGGGGACCAAGAAATCAGGCCATGGCGTGCTCAGCGCTCGAAGCCGGCGCACGACCAACCGCGCAGCGACGGCATTGCGTCTGGCAGCGCAGTCTTTGCTCAAATCCAACAGCGAGCTCGGCGCCTTCGGACGCGCACTCCGGGCCCGCATCGGCGCCGAGAAGGCCATCACGGCGGTAGCGGCCAAGCTCGCCCGCCGTATCTACCTGTCGCTGCAAACCGGACGCGTGTACGAGGATCGCGGCAGCGACTACCACCACGAACAGCACCGCCATCGCTCTCTGGCCTCTCTGCGTAAACGTGCTCGACGCTTCGGCTTACAGCTCGTCCCCCTGGAAAAATGCGCATGAATGGACAACAGGTTTCTTAGAAGCG
>DASWMP010000267.1:0-3279 GCA_036399695.1 Thermoanaerobaculia bacterium
TGTCCGTCCTCCACTTGCTGTACCGTCATCTCGCCGAGATCGGCCTGGAGGTGGGTGTGGCGAGGGTCGGGAGACCATCGACAGGTCGTCGATGCCTCGCTGGCGCCCGAAAATCAGTGACCGTTCGTCTGGAATCACCGGCGGGTGACGGCGTCTCGGTCGTCGATCACCGGTTTTCGGTGACCGAACACCGGAAATCGGCGATCGATTTGCGGAAATCGGTGGCCGATTTCCGGTTTCCGCTGATCGATCACCGATCTCGCATCAACCGTGACCGAATTCCGGTCATCGATGACCGAATTCCGGTCATCGATCTGTGCCGCCGGCAGATCCGTGACTGAATTTCGGTCGCGCGTGACTGAATTTCGGTCATCGATGACCGGGAGCTCAGTCGCGGCCACTGATTTCCGCAGTTCGATCCCCGATTTCCGGTGATCGACTGCTTACAACCGGCTCTCGGGCACGGTGATGTTGAAGGTCTCGCCGTGGGCGAGGTAGTGGACGCGGTTCTCCAGGCCCGCTTCGCGCACGGCGGCCTTGAACTCGTCCAGCGGTGACTTGAAGACGCCGTAATCGTTGTAGTGGATGGGGATGGCTGTGCGGGGGTTCACGATGCGGATCGCTTCGACGCCCTGTTTGGCATCCATCGTCAGGAGCACGCCGGCGATGCGGGTGCCGCCGAGGTGGAGGAGGGCCAGGTCGATCTCCGGATAGCGGCGGGGGATCTCCTTGAGGTGCTCGTGGATCAGCGTGTCGCCGGTGATGTAGAGCCGCAGCGACGTCTTCCCGCCGCTGCCGGGGAACTCGAGCATGCTGCCCATCGTCGGCGGGATCATCAGGCGGAGGAGGCCGGGCGCATGTTTGCCTGGCATGGCCGTGACGCGCATCGAGGCCGTGCCTTTGCGGATCTCCAGCGTCTCCCAGGTCTCCAGGGCGATCGGACGCTCGAACTTGTGCGCCTGCAGGACGGCCGCGGCGTGCTTCGTCGAGATGATGGGGATGCGCCGGTCGAGGTGATCGCGGACGAGGTGGTCGAAGTGATCGCCGTGCATGTGCGAGAGCAGGACGAAGTCGACCGGCGGGAGCTGCTCGAGCGTGATGGCCGGCTCGGTGAGGCGCTCGGAATGGAGACCGTAGCCGAGGTGGACGTGATCCCCTTTGTGCAGGAAATTCGGGTCCGTCAGGATCGTGAAGCCGCCGTAGCGGAGGATCACCGTGGCAGTACCGACGAAGAAGATGCTGCCGCTCCGGAGGTCGGGAGTGGTGGCGGCGTCCGGGGTGAGGATGAGCGGCGCATTCGGCACAGGTCGGCTCCTTCTTCTGCGCTTTTCTTTTTGCGCTTTTGCGAAGAGTTGTAGGATGGTCCGCGGTGCCACGCACGTGCCAGCAACGCACGGATTGCAATTTGCACCAGACGCAAAACCGGAGGAACTACCATGCTCGAGATGATGATCCTGCTGCACGCGCGCCCTGAGGCGCATTCGCACCCCGAGACCTACGCTGTCGTGCTGTTCGCGGCCGTCGCGGCGACGGCCCTGGGGCTCATGCTCCGGAGAAAGCGCCAGTAAATCCCTACGGCTGGCGCGTCGCCGCTTCATCCCAGCGCAGACCGGCTCGTCACCATTGACCGTTCGTTCACCCCTCCGGCGGCTACGATTGGGCGATGCAGTTCTTCGAGTGGTTCGATCGCCGCCGCGAGTACGCCCCCTTCTTCATCCGTCTGGTCATCGGCGTGATCCTCATCGAAGGGACCGCCGACAACGTCTTCTCCGGGGAGCAGATGCTGGAGTTCGAGAAGTTCCTGGCGTCGAACGGGCTGCCGTTCCCGCTGGTGGGCGCCATCCTCTCCGCCTACGCCCAGTTCATCTGCGGGATCCTCATCCTCCTCGGCGCGGCCACCCGCCTGGCCTCGGTGGTGATGATCGTCAACTTCCTGTTTGCCCTCGGGATCGGACATCGGGTGGGCGGGTTCGGGCCGGCCAGGCTGGCGCTCGTGATTCTGTTTGCCGCGCTGTTCCTGCTCTTTCATGGAGCGGGCAAGCCGTCGGTCGACGAGAGCCTCGCGAAGCGGCGGCAGTGAGAGAGGCGATGGCACCTATGGGACAGATGGGACGTATGGGACCTATGGCCGGCTGCCGCCGGCGCCTTTCATCTGTCTCCTAGGACCCATTTTTTCACCCCCCGATGCACCCGTCCCCTGAAGGACTGCGTATATGCCTTCAGATGACGGCAATCCTCTCTGACGCGGTGGCACTGACGGGGGCGCTCGAACGGGCGCGTACCGGTGACCACGAGGCCTTCGCCGAGCTGGTGAACGAGCACGAGGCCATGGTCTTCAGCCTCGCGTACCGCTTCTTCGGCGACCGTACGCAGGGGGAGGAGGTCGCGCAGGAGGTGTTCCTCCAGCTCTATCGGAACCTGCGCAACATCGAGTCGCCGTCGCACCTGCTCTTCTGGCTCCGCCAGGTCACGACGCGGCGCTGCATCGACCAGATGCGGCGGACGAAGCTCCGTGCCGTGCCGCTGGAGGACATCGCCGAGCTGCACTCGTACGATCCGGGCGCCGACCCTCTGCGCGACCGGATGTTGCGCGATCTCGTGGCGGGGCTGCCGGAAGCGCAGAGAATGGTCGTCACCCTTCGCTATCAGGAAGATCTCGACCCGGCGGAAATCTGCCGGATCGTGCAAATGCCCGTGAACACGGTCAAGAGTCATCTGCACCGCGCGCTGCAGGCGCTGCGCAGGAAGTTACAGGGAGATCCGCAGTCATGAATCTGGAAAAAGATCTCGCACGCGCTCTTCGGCGCGAACGCCCGGCGCCGGGCTTTTCGCATCGGGTGATGGAGCGCATCGAACGGGGGGAGACGGGTGCGAGCACCCGTCCGACCTGGTGGCGCGCCATCGCCGCTTCACTGACGCTCACCGCGCTCCTCGGCGGCTGGGCCGCCCATGAGGTGTACGAGCGCCGCCGCATCGAAGGGGAGCGCGCACGCGATCAGGTGCTGCAGGCGTTGCGCATCACCGAGGAGAAGGTTCGCTACGCCCGCGAGGAAGTGCGCGAGATCGGTAGTCATACGAATCAGTAGGCAGTAGGCAGTTGGCGGTGGGCAGGAGAGAGAAACCGAGCCTCCGTCCTCTCCACTGCCAACCGCCAACAGCCAACCGCCAACTAGAACGAGTAGGCAGTAGGCAGTTGGCGGTGGGCAGGAGAAACGATCCGCCGTCCCTCTACTGCCAACCGCCAACAGCCAACAGCCAACTAGAACGAGTAGGCAGTAG
>DASWMP010000268.1:0-16531 GCA_036399695.1 Thermoanaerobaculia bacterium
GGGCACCCGCGGGCACGCTGGCATTCAATGTGGGACAGACACTCTTGTCTGTCTGCGCCCGCAGGCGCCGGTTTCTAGGCCATCAGAGTGTGTGCGCTCCGTTTTGAGACACCCTCCGTTCGCCACCGCACTCCGAGACTACAACCCGTACCGCAACCCAATGCGCCACGCCCGCGGCTGTCCCAGCGTGATCACCGGAGTGGCCCCCGCCTCTACGCGCCGGTCAAAAACGTTCTCCACCGCCAAAGTGGCCTCGACCCCACGGCCGATCCCGTGCGATACGAACACATCAGTCACGAAGTACCCCCGCAGCGGCAGCTCGTTGAGATCATCATCGAACTGCATCGCGGACCAGCGGGACTGCACGCCGGCGCCGCGCCACTGCAGTTGCGCCGTGGCCTGATGCCGCGGGACCTGCGGCAGGCGGCGGTTGCCGGTGGTGGCGTCGGTCCAGAGCCAGCCGGCGGAGAGGAGGAGATCGCGGATGCGCCAGGCGCCTTCGAGCTCGGCGCCCTGGGAGCGCGACTGGCCGAGGTTGCGGCGCTGGCGGGTGATGAGCTCGGGCGTGGAGGAGAGCGTCACGTTGGCCACCGTGTCGGCCGTCGTCATCCGGAAGAGCGTGAGCCGGGCGTTCCGAAAGCGGGTGCCGAGCTCGAACGCGGTGAGACGCTCGGCTCCGAGCTCTTCGTTCGCGAGCGTGAGGACGTTGCCGACGCGGAAACCGCGATACAGCTCGTTGAGCGTCGGCGCGCGGAACGCCTGGTAGGCGGAGGCTGTGAAGGCGAGCGCGTCCGAGCGATGCCAGAGCACGGAGAGGCGCGGGCTCCAGGCCTCGGTGTTCCGCCAGGCGTCGTAACGGAGACCGCCGGTGATACTGACGTCGGGCGTAGCGAGGAAGACGTCCTCGACGAAGACGCCGGTGGTGCGTTGCCGTCCGCCGGAGACGACGCGCACCGGTGACGGACCGGCGAAGCGGAGCTCGTCGCTCTCGCCGGTGACGTGGCGCAGGTCGGCGCCGCCGATGAGCGCGTGGCGCGTGCCGAGGGTGCGCGTCCACTGCACGGTGCCACCGAGGGCCCGGGACGGGACGCGCTGGTCGATCGTGAGGCGTTCGGTGGTGCGGTCGGCGGCGATGGCGGAGAACGTCTGCCGGTAATCCTGGTCGCTGCCGTAGGCCCGAACGGTAACGGTGCCGCCCAGCGCGGGCAGTTCGCCGCCGGCCGCGAGCTGGCGGATCGTCGTGTCGTTCACCTGCAGCCGCGTGCCGTTGTTGCGCAGCTCGCGGTACCAGGACGCGCGCAGGAAAGCGGACTCGCGTCCGAGGGTGGCGTCGATGGACGCGTGCCGGGAATCGGCGGCGACGTCGACGGCGCCGCGCGACGACGGCTCCACGAGGACGTAGCCGTCCGTCGTAAAGAGATCGGCGGCCAGGCTGCCGTGCCATGGGCCGCGCTCGCGGGCGATGAAGACGGAGGCGGAGCCGGTGGCGTTCGAGCCTCCGGAGACGTCCGCCACGACGGAGGTATCGCTGCGGCGGATGAACTGGATCACGCCGCCCATTGCGCCGCTGCCGTACAGATCGGAAGCGCCGCCGCGCAACACTTCGACGCGCGAGAGCGCCACCCGCGGCACCCGTCCCCAGTAGACCCAGCCGCCGAACGGATCGTTGAGGGGGATGCCGTCGTCGAGCACGAGCGCCCGCGACGCGCCGCTCGCCCCGATGCCGCGCAGCGAGACGCCCTGCGCCGTCGGATTGGCGACGCGGCTGCCGGAGCGGCGGAAGAGCGTGAAGCCGGGCACCTGGCGCAGGGCATCGTCGGTGGTGGCGGCAGCAGTGGAGGCAAGCTCCTCGGCCGAGAGCACGACGATGCTGGAGGGGGTATCGGAGACGCGGGTCTCGGTGCGCGTGGCCGTGACGGTGACTGTCTCCTGGGTTTGCGCCGCGAGAGGCAGCGCCAGGAACAGGAGCGCCAGCGCCACCAGTGCACGATGGGACAGATGGGACCTATGAACCCCACGGCGCGCATCGGAGCGGGCCGGCACATCAGCAGGCGCCATAGGTGCCATGGGTCCCATCTGTCCTATCGGTCCCATGGGTCCGATCGCTCTCACATCTCTCATCACGCGCACACGGCACGCAAGCGTCCTGCCGGGCGGGCGCGGCACGGTCTGGTGAACTTCCCCCGCTCCGGAACCGCCGAAACGAATCTTCGCGCCTCCTGAACCGTTAAAATCATCAGCACGGTCATGTCCACGGTCGACTTTTCTCCCGCCTGGTTCCTCCCCGGTCCGCACGCGCAGACCGTCTGGGGGCGCCTTGCGCGCAGCCGGCGCCTGGTGAAGTTCAGCCGGGAGGCGCTCCCGACGCCCGATGGCGACGAGTTGCTCCTCGATCACCTCGACCTCGGCATCACCCCTCAGCAGTCGGGCGTTCATTTCGTCCTGCTGCACGGCCTCGAGGGCAGCTCCTACTCCGTCTACATGCAGGGCATCCTGGCCGTGATCGCCCGCCATGGGCACACGGCCACGGCGATGAACTTCCGCTCCTGCGCCCGCGAACCGCAGAACATGCTGCGGATGGTCCCGAACAAGCGCCCCCGCTTCTACCATTCGGGCGAAACGACCGACTTCGACTTTGCCGTGCGCACGCTCGCCGCGCGCATGCCGGGCGTCCCGATCATCGCCTTCGGCGCCTCGCTCGGCGGCAACGTGCTGCTCAAGTGGCTGGGCGAGCACCCCGACCAGCAGGTCGTCGACGCCGCGGCCACGCTCTCCGTGCCGTACGACCTCGGCGCCGGCTCGGCCCATCTGGAGACGACTGCCGCCGGACGCTTCTACGTCCGCAGCTTCCTCTCGACGCTCAAGCCGAAGGTCGAGCGCGTCACGACGCTCTTCCCCGGCCTGCCGGTCGATCTCGAGGCCGTCCGCCGCGCCCGCACGTTCCGCCAGTTCGACGACGCCGCCACCGGACCGCTGCACGGCTTCAACGGCGCCGACGATTACTACACCCGTTCGAGCTCGATCCATTACCTCGGCGCCATCACGACGCCGGTGCTCGCGCTGGCCGCGGAAGACGATCCGTTCGTCCCCAGCGGCGTGCTGCCGCGGGCCAAAGCGGCCGCGTCGTCCGCGGTCGACTTCCGGACGACGCCGACCGGCGGCCACGTCGGCTTCATCACCGGCAGCGCGCCGTGGAAGTGCCGCTACTGGGCTGAAGAGCTGGTGGTGGAGTGGCTGCGCGACAAAGGCGTGCGGGCGTGACGCCGCGCCAGCGGGAAATCCTCCTCTCCGTTTTCGCGGCGCTGTGGGGGCTGGCGATCGGCCTCGCGCTCTCCCCCGTCTGGCAGCGTCCCGCCCCGCCCGGCCAGCTACCGGGCTTCGCCACGCTGCACAACCTCGACGCGCATGCGCCGATGCGCTTCTTTGCCGGGCTGCTGATCCTCCCGATCGTCATGCCGCTCCTCCTGCGGCCGCTCTTCAGGCGCATGGAAGACGCGCAGCCGTGGGCCCGCAACGCCGTCATCGGGGCGATGCTGTTCGCCGTCTGGATCGCGGCGGCGACGCGGGCGATTCTCTGGACCGTCATCCCCGCGGCCCTCGCCATCGCCGTCTTCTTCGCGCTGCGCCGGGTGGCGATGCGCTTCACGCGGCACGACCTGATCCTGCTGCCGGCGTTCCTCACGACGTTCATGGCGTTGATCGACGTCGGCGTCGGAGGGATGGAGGGGGTGGTCACCTACGCGCTGGCGATCGTCATGGCGGTGCGTCTCGCCGTCGGCTTCCTGCGGCTGCCGCTCGCGCCGGCCTTCGCCTTCCTCGCCGCCGCACCGCTCGGCCTCCTCCTGCAGACGAGTCTCTTCACGCGCCAGGTCCGCCATCTCGGCTGGCCGACGCTCGCCGCCGTCATCGTCACGCCCTTCATTCTCCGGTTCCTGCTCCGCAACCGGCGGCACGCAATGCTGCTGCTCGCGTTCGTCGCCTATCCGGTGATCGCCTGGAGCTACGTGGACGCGACGAGCCTCAGCACCGCGGAGGGACGCAGCCGCATCAACTTCTTCGAGGACGGCCACTCGCTGCTGCCGGCCTCCGAGTACCTGCGCGGCGAGCGCGCCTACCGCGACATCCTGCCGGGCCACGGCCTCATCGAGGACGGCCTGCTCGATTACGTGACGATGAGCATCACGGACGACACGGCCGGCAAGGCGATGCGCGGCCGCAAGGTGGCCGGGCAGTTCAACGCCGTGGCCGTCTATGCCGTCGGTGCCGCGCTCACCGGCGCGCCGGAAGCCGGGATGCTGGCGCTGTTCCTCGGCCTGATGACCGACACGGCCACGCCGGTCTTTCGCGTCCTGCCGGCGCTCGTCACGCTCGCGCTGATCATCGCCGCGGTGCGCCGCCGCCGTCCGCGGCTGCTGACGTACGCCGGCTTCGCCAGCGTGATCGTCGGCCTGACGAGCCTCGACTTCGCGGCGTATACGTTCGTGACGCTGGTCGTGGCCACGCTGCGCTTCGGCACGATGCGCAAGCGCGCGCTCCGGTCGATGCTCATCGGCTGCTGCGCCGCGGCGGTGCCGCTGTTCGCGTCGTTCGCGGTGCTCGGCATCCTCGACGATTTCGTCGCCGGCACGTTCCGGGAGGTCCTCTCGCTAGGCCCGGTCTATTCGCTGACGATGTTCGTCGTGCCCGGCCCGTTCTCCGCCCGCCCCGGCTTCCCCGACGTCCTGCCGGCGATCTTCCAACTGCAGGCCATCCGCGAAATGATCTGGTTCGCGGCCGTGCTGTTCCTCGGGTCGCTCATCACGCGCCGGATGAAACGGCGCACCGAGCCGCTACTGATGCTCGCACTCTGGATCGCGCTCTCCGGCGTCTCGTACGTCGAGCGCCATCACCTCTACTTCGAGTTCGTGATCGGCTGCGCGCTCGTCGCGCTGCTCTGGCTGCTCGTGCGCCGCCGCAGCATCCTCGCGACTTCGCTCGCCTGCATCCTCGCCGTGGCCCTCGCGGCGCTGGCCATGCCGACCGCGCACCTCTCGGTCGTGGCGTACATCCGCAACGTACGCGGGCCGATCGACGACAACTACATCGCCATGGACCAGCTCCCCCGCGCCCGCGGCGCCCTCTTCAACACCGCGGACGTGGCCCTGGTCTCGACGGTCCAGCGCTACGCCGACACCCGCCTCGCCCCGAACGAGACGTTCTTCGACTTTACGAACCGGGGGATGCTCTACTTCCTCCTCGACCGCGACTGCCCCATCCGCCAGTACGAGGTGGCCTTCTACGAGCCCGAAGCCCGCCAGCGCGCCGTCATCGCCGCCCTCGAGCGCCAACCCCACGTCCGCGCCGCCCTGGTCCCCCCACCCGAAAACGACCGCACGCAGGTAGACGGCGTCCCCAACCAGCTCCGCGCCCCCCTGGTCTGGCAGTGGCTCGAACAGAACTTCGAGCCGGAACTGCAGGAAGGGGAGGTGGTGATGTGGCGGAGGAAGTAGGCGGGTGAGAAGCATGGGGGGGTTGGTTTTTGGTTTTTGGTTTTTCGGTCCCCACCAACAACCAAAAACCAACAACCAAAAACCAGACTCGCACCGGTCCACGCACCAGCCACTGACCACCAGCCCCGGCTCCCCCGTTTGATACGATCCCCCCATGACCACCACGGAGACCCCGACCGAGACGCGCGCCGGCCTGCTGGCGCGATTTGCTGCCTTCATCGCCGAGAGGCATCCCTTTGCGCTGCGGCCGGCGCTGAGGGCGATGGAGCAGGTGATCGGCGAGCGTGGTGAGTCGGACCTGGACGGGCTGCGCGAGCCGCTGCGCCGGGCACTCGAGCCGGTGCTCGCCGACGCGCTTTCTCCCGACTCCGTCATCACGAACGTTCCGGAAACCACCCCGCGCGTGAGCGTCAGCGAGCGCCTCTACCACGCCGTCCGCGAAGTGGTCGACGCCTGCGACGGCTTCGTCCGCCGCGAAGCCATCGCCGCCACCATAACAGACGACGAGAAGCGCCAGATGCTGCGAGGCATGCTCCTCACCCGCGCCACCGATAACCGTCTCAAACAGTTCTTCACCGGCGGGGAGGTCCGCTGGGGCAACACCTCGTTCCAGGGGAAAGGCTTCCGCTCCCTCGGCCAGGAAGCGATCTACGCCGCACCGCTCCGCCTCCGCAAGGGTCCGGACGGCGACGTCATCTCCCCGATGATCCGCGACCTCGGCGCCGTCATCGCCATGCACGACTCTCCCGACACCGTGCGCATGGTGCTGAACGCGCAGATGGGCAAAGCAGGCGTGCCGATGAACGGCAAGGACCTGCACGTCGGCGACTGGGCCCACGGCGTCTTCCCGGCGATGGCGCCGCTCGGCAGCCCCGCGCTGACGATGGCCGGCGTGGCCATGGCCTTCGCCCTCGACCACAGCGACCGCATCGCCGTCAGCTTCATCGGCGAAGGCGCGACCTCCCTCGGCGAATGGCACGAGGCCATCAACGCCTGCGCCGCGCGCAAGCTCCCGGCGATCTTCTGCATCCAGAACAACCAGACCGCGCTCTCGACGCCGGTGCGCGACAACTCCGCCGTGCGCGTCTTCGCCGACAAAGCGCTCGGCTACGGCATCCCCGCCATCACCATCGACGGCACCGATCCCGAAGCCATCGCCACCGCCTTCGCCTGGGCCGCCGAGCGGGCCCGCGCCGGCCTCGGCACGACGCTCATCGAGCTCGTAGCCATGCGCATGTGCGGCCACGCCCATCACGACGACATGCTCTACCTCGGCAAGGATCCGCAGACGTCGTGGACCTACCCGGCGCTGCTCGAATCCGGCTACGCCGATGCCGAGACGTACGAGTTCTGGCGCGCCCGCGATCCCATCGCCACCTACGCCGCCAGGCTCGGCCTCGGCTCCGAAGAGCTCGACGCGATGAAGCGCGAAGTCGAAGCCCTCGTCGAAGCCGAAGCACGCACAGTCATCAACGCCCCCTGGCCCGAAGCGGCCGACGCCGGCGCGGACGTGTTCGCGAACGAGCCGCGCCGCGCGCACGTCGAAGTGCTGGACGAGGACTGGCGCCGTGCAGCCTCGGCCAACGTCGAGCTGCCGCCGGTCGAAGAGGCGCCGCCGTTCGACGCGCGCGGTAAGACGTTCCTCGAAGCCGTGATGCTCGGCGTCGGCGACGCACTGCGCAACGATCCGCGCACGTTCGTCTACGGCGAGGACGTCGGCGGCAAGTACGGCAACGCCTTCCTCCTCCTCCGCCCGCTGCTCAAAGACTTCGGCGACCGGATGATCAACTCCATCCTGTCCGAAGGGGCGACCATCGGCGTCTGCATCGGCGCCGCCCTCGCGGGCAAGCGGCCGATCGGCGAGATCCAGTTCAACGACTTCGTCGCCAGCGGCTTCAACATGCTCGTCAACAACGCCGCGAAGCTCCGCTACCGCTGGGGCGGCCTGGCCGGCGAGGGAGCGCCCTTCGTCCTGCGCATGCCGTGGGGCGGCCTGCGCCACGCCGGCCCGTACCACTCGCAGAACACCGAGGCCTGGTTCTACCGCACACCCGGGCTGAAGATCGTGGCCCCGTCGACCCCGCACGATGCCCGTGCCCTCATGGCCGCCGCGGTCGCCGATCCCGACCCGGTCCTCTACTACGAGCACATCGCCCTCTACCGGGACCCGAAGATCAAACAGGCCCTCACCGACGAGGCGCCAACCCCGATCCCGCTCGGCAAAGCCGCCCTCCGCCGCGCCGGCTCGTCGCTGGCCATCATCTCCTACGGCGCCTACGTCCACACAGCCATGCGCGTGGCCGCCAAACTCGCCGAAGACGGCCACCAATGCGCCGTCCTCGACCTCCGCTCGCTCGTCCCCCTGGACCGCGAAGCCGTGCTCGCCGTCGCCCGCCACTGCAACCGCGTCCTCATCGTCCACGAAGACACCCGCACCGGCAGCATCGGCGAATCCATCGCCGCCATCATCCAGGAGGAAGCGTTCGAGTACCTCGACGCCCCGGTACGAGTGCTCGGCGCGCTGGACACCCCGGTGCCGTACTCACCATCTCTCGAAGAGGTGTTCCTCGTCAGCGAAGAGCAGGTCGAGAAGGCCGCGCGGTTGCTGGTGGCGTATTGAGTCTACGGCTGGGAGAAACCGGACAGACAAGAGTGTCTGTCCTACATTTAAAGGCTCGAGTTTGCTGACAGCATTCTTGTTAGGGTTCTATGTGGGACAGACACTCTTGTCTGTCGGACAGGGCATGATGTGGGACAGACACTCCTGTCTGTCCGGCCTCTCCAAACCGTAGACTCTCGCTATCCGCCACTCACTCCGAGGGAAACTCCCTCCGATGGAAGTCTATCGTCGGCATTTGCCGCACATCGTGCTTCGCGGTCACCCGCTTTTCATCACCTTCTGCACGGTCGGCCGATGGAGACTGCCTCCCGCCGCAAGAACCATCGCATTGAAACACTGCCTTCATGAACATGCTAAAACGACCTTCGTGCACGTCGCCGTGATCATGCCGGACCATGTACACCTCGTCCTCACCCTCGAAGAAGATGCGCCTCCGCTTTCACTCATTCTGAAGAGCATCAAAGGGGTGTCGGCGCGGCGAATCAATCAGTTCCTGCACTCGAGAGGAGAGGTGTGGCAGGGCGAATCAATGGACCACGTCATTCGCGCTGAAGCTGGTGTGCATCAGACGTGTGCGTATGTGACCCAAAACCCAGTACGGGCAGGATTGGTGAAGTGTCCGGAAGCATACCCATGGCTTTGGCGCGCCCACGTGGAAGGCCGTGGTATTGAACGGCGAGATCCGCTACGAACGGCATGGGAACGCCGGACAGACAAGAGTGTCTGTCCTACATAAAACCCGCACACCTCGGCTCCTAATGTAGGACAGACACTCTTGTCTGTCGGGCCTCGGCTTCGATCGGAATGTAGGAACTCAACGCCCGCCGCGGATAACTCGGACAACATCTCGGCGAAGTCGCGATTCACGGAAGCCTGGCTCCTTCAGCGCCCATTGGGTTTTCGTCAGTTCCCAAACCATCTCGATCCGCTGACCGTGCGTCATTGCGATCGTGGCTTCGTCGACCGCCGGCTCTTCGCCCATTTTGTATTTGCGAACTGTGATGTTGCGTCGCTCGGTCATACGCAAATCATACGCCTCGATACTGCGCTCTTACCCACTCCGCATCTTCCTCGCTGAGCGCGTCCCCCACCGCGGCCGCGGCGGCTACCTGACGGGGATTGCGCTGGCCCAGCAGCACACACGCCGTGGGATTGCCGGTCAGCAGCGCGCCCGTCACCGCGTGAATCACCGGCTCGGACGAGACTCCGGCGAACCGCGTCCGCATCGCCGAGGCGGCGCGCTTGTAGCGGGCGATCGCTTCCGCATCGCGGAAATCGCCCACGGTGCTGCGGAAATCGCCTTCACCGTAACCCACAGGCTGGTCGTACTTGCCGAGCAGCAGCCCGTGCTTCAGCGGGGAGAAGAAGGCCACGCCGGTGTCGTGGGCGTCCACCCACGCCTTCAGGCCGGACGATTCGTAGTCGTCGTCCACCAGGTTCCGGTACGGTTGCACCACGTCCGGATCGACGCGCTCGATGAAGCGCATGATGCGCGTCGCGTCCCAGTCCGAGAGCCCTACGAAGCGCACCTTCCCCTCCTCGCGCAGCCGCTGCATCGTCTCCAGGGCACCGTCGAAGTAGCGGTCGTCCGGCCCGAAATCGCAGTGGTGGAAGTAGTAGAGGTCGAGGACGTCCACGCGGAGGTTCCGCAGCGACTGCTCGGCCTGCGCGCGCATGAACTTCGGGTCGTACGGATGGTTCGCCGGGCCGTAGACGTAGCCGAACTTCGTGGCCACGAAGATCTCCTCGCGCGGCACCTCGTCCCACAACTCGCCGATCAGCACCTCGGCATGGCCGCCGCCGTAGGCATCGGCCGTGTCCCAGTGCGTGATACCGGCACGGTACGCGGCGACGAGCGCCTCTTTCGCCGCCCGGTCATCGTGGCCGCTCCAGCCGACGGAGGCACCGTTCTCCGCGACGTGCGGACCGCCGTGACCCCAGGTGCCGAGACTGATGGCGGGGACGTGGACGTTCGTGCGGCCGAGGCGAATCGTTTTCATCGGCGCGGATTATAGTGGAGGCGAATGTGCGTGCTGTGCGACGACCCGGGCGCCACCGGCGACGTGGTCTACGAGGACGATGAAACCGCCGTGGTGCTGCACGCGGACTGGGCGGTGCGCGGCCATGCCATGGTCATCGCCAGGCGCCACGTCGAGAACGCATCCCAGCTCGAAGAAGCCGAATGGCTGCAACTCGCGCGTGTCTGGCAGCGCACCGAGCGCGTGCTGCTCGAGCTCACGCGCGCGGACCGCGCCATCGTCATGAAGCTCGGCATCCAGACGCCGCACCTGCACGTGCACATCTATCCCGTTCCGGCAGCGGCCTCGCGCGGCGACGTCTTCGACGCCATCGACGCCAAAACGAGCGTTCCGCGCGACGAACGCTTCGTCGAAGCCTGCCGGCAGGCTCTCAATCCCTAGAACACCATGCGTATCCTCATCCCCTACTTACTCCGGCAGTGGAAAGCCCTCGCCCTGACGTTCTTCATGGCGACGATCAATCAGGCGCTGACGCTCTCGGAGCCGCAGATCCTCCGCGTGGTCATCGACCGTTACGTCATGCACGCGCAGGCCATCGACCGCGCGACCTTCAGCAAAGGCGTCCTGACGCTCATCGGCCTGGCCGTACTCCTCGCGCTGATCGGCCGCGTGGCGCGCAACTATCAGGAGTACTCCATCACCCTCATCGCCCGGCGCGTCGGCTCGCAGCTCTACTCGAAGAGCGTGGCGCATTCGCTGCTCCTCCCCTTCCGCACGTTCGAGGACAGACGCGCCGGCGAGCTGCTGCACACCATGCAGCGCGCGCGCAACGACGCCGAACAAGCCATCGCCCACGGCGTGCGGCTCTATCTCTCGGCGCTCGCCGTGACGCTGGTGACGATCTACGCCTTCACCGTCCACGTCTACATCGGCAGTCTGCTGCTGCTCCTCCTGCCGGTCCTCGCCGGTTTCATGTTCTTCATCACCCACCCGGTGCGCCGCCACCAGCGCCGCATCACCGCCGAAACAGCCGGTCTGGCCGGCTCCGCCACCGAAACGATCCGCAACGTCGAGATGGTGAAATCCCTCGGCATCGAGGACCAGGAGATCGCCCGCCTCGACGCCACGAACGACCAGATCCTCCGCCTCGAAGAACGCAAGCTGCGCACGGTGCGCATCTTCACCTTCATCGAAGGCACGTTGATGAACGTGGCCCGCGCGAGCGTGCTGCTCCTCATGCTATGGCTGGTTTTCGAGAAGGAGATCACGGTCGGCGAGTTCCTCACGATCTTCCTCTACTCGCAATGGATGTTCGCGCCGCTCGCGGAGCTGAGCGCGATCGTCGTGCGCCATCAGGAAGCCAGCGCCACGTTCGACACGCTCGGCGAGGTGCTGAACATGCCGATCGAATCGAAGCCGGTCGAGAATGTGAAGGTCGGCCCGCTCGAGCGCATCGGCTTCGATCGCGTGACGCTCCAGCATCCGACCGGACGCACCCCCGCGGTGAAGGACGTCACCATCGAGATCCGCGGCGGTGAGACGATCGCCTTCGTCGGCCCGTCGGGCGCCGGCAAGTCGTCCCTCGTGAAGCTGCTGGTCGGCTTGTACGAGCCGACGGAAGGGGCGGTGACGTTCAACGGCGTGGACATCCGCGCGCTCAATCTCGACGACATCCGCCGCCGCATCGGCCTGGTCGCACACGACACGCACCTCTTCGCCGGCACGATCCGCGACAACCTGCTGATCGTTCGCGCCGACGCCGGCGACGCCGAATGCCTCAACGCCATCCAGCGCGCCGCCGCCACGCCGATCCTCGACCGCGGAGGCAAAGGCCTCGACACCCGCATCGGTGAAGGTGGCCTCAAGCTCTCCGGCGGCGAACGCCAACGCATCGCCATCGCCCGCGCTCTCCTCCGCCACCCGGAGCTCCTGGTCTTCGACGAAGCCACGAGCAACCTGGACTCGATCACGGAACGTGCGATCTCCGCCACGATCCGCGAGGTGTCGGCGACGGCCGCCAAGATGACGATCATCATCGCGCACCGGCTGTCGACAGTGGTGCACGCGGACCGGATCATCGTCCTCTCGCACGGCGAAATCGTCGAAGAAGGCACCCATCGGGAGTTGCTGACGCGCGATGGCCTCTACGCCGCCCTATGGGCCGAACAGACCGCCGGCGTTGCCGCAGGGGAGAGATGACCGGGAGGCCTCCGGCCCTTCGGTCGTCTCTCCCTTGACACCGCCGACGCGCTGAATGACCATTCAGTGGCCAATGCCACCCCGTCAGCAGCCTCCTCCTGTTCCTACCCGCGAAGCATTCAGCGGTACCACCAAGCGTGAGCGCATCCTTCGGGCGGCCGTCGATGTGTTTGCCGAGTACGGCTACTTCACCGCCAAGGTGTCGCAGATCGCCAAGAAAGCGGGCGTGGCGGACGGCACGATCTACCTCTACTTCGATGGCAAGGAAGACCTGCTCGTCACCATCTTTCGCGAGCACACGCGCAACTACCTGCAGTCGCTCGAGCAGCAGCTTGCGAACGTGTCGCGGCCGGAGGAACGGTTGCGTGTGGCCATTCGGCACCACCTCGAGACGTTGGGCCGCGATCGCGCGTTGGCGGTTGTGTCGCAGGTCGAGCTGCGGCACAGCCTGAAGTTCATGAGCCTCTTGTCGCAGCAGGAAGTGGCGGATTACCTCAACATCATCCGCAAGATCGTCGAATACGGGCAGACCGAGGGGACCTTTCGGCGGAACGTGCACCCGCAGCTCGTCGCCAAATCGGTGTTCGGCGTGCTGGACGAGATGGTCACGTCGTGGATGCTTTCTGAAAAGGATTACAACCTCTCGGCGCAGAGCGAGCAGGTCGCCGACCTCATTTTGACCGGGCTGCTATGAGTAGTTGGCAGTTGGCGGTTGGCAGGAAGTTCACACCGTCATCGACCCGCAGGCGCCATCCTCCACTGCCAACCGCCAACTGCCAACTGCCAACTCTTCATGCACAAGCTCACCCGGAACGACTGGATCTTCATCGCCGTCTGCACCGCGCTCGCGGTCGTGGCGCTCTTCGTCATCAACTTCTACTCCGAGGCCGCGTTTCCGGAGGCGTCGATCGACTTCAAGTTCGATCGGGACGATTCGCAGAAAGTCGCCGAGACCCTGTTGCGGTCGCAGCAGCTTTCGACCGAGGGGATGAAGCACGCCGCGCTGTTCGATTCCGATGGGCAGGCGCGCATCTTCCTCGAGCGCTCGCTGGGGCTGGAGGCGGCGAATCAGGTCATGCGCCGGGACGTCCACCTCTGGACGTGGCACCACCGCTGGTTCCGGCCGCTCGAAGAAGAGGAACTGAGCGTCGACGTTGCGCCGGATGGAGCGCTCGTCGCCTTCTCCCATCGCATCCCCGAGGCGCGGGCCATTGCGACACCGGCCGTCGAGGACGCGCGCCGCATCGCTGAGACCTTTCTCACCCGCGCCGGTGTACGCATCGGTGAGTGGCAGCTCGTCTCCCAGAGCGAGCGCAAGCTGCCCAAACGGACTCAGCGCATCTTCACCTGGGAAGCGAAGAACGTCCGCCCCGCCGGCGCGCCGTACCGCACCAGCGTCACGGTCGACGGCAATCTCGTCACGCGCTACGGACAGAACCTCGACGTGCCCGACGCCTGGCTCCGTTCCTACAGCGAGCTGCGCTCGAAGAACGGCGCCGCCGGCCAGATCGACACCGTGCTGATGGTCGTGACGATCATCGCCGCCCTCGTCATCTTCATCATCCGGCTGCGGCGCGGCGACCTCCACCTGCGCTTCCTGCTCTTCATCGGCGGCGTCGCACTGCTGCTCGTCACCTTCGTGACGCTCAACTCCTGGCCGCAGATGCTGGCCAACTACGATACCCGCGACTCCTGGCCCAGTTTCCTCGGCCAGGCCGCCTTACAGGTCCTGGTGCAGGGCCTCGGCACGGCGATGTTCCTCATCGTCATCTGCGGCGCGGGCGAAGTGTTGTATCGCCAGCGGCTGCCGAAGCAGCTCGCCATTCCGCGCCTCTGGAACCGCCGCGCACTCGCTTCGAAGCAGCTCTTTCGCTCCTTGATTCTCGGCTACGCGCTCGTTCCGGTCTTCATCGCCTACCAGGTCGTCTTCTACGTCGTCGCGCAGAAATTCGGCGCCTGGTCGCCGGCGCAGGTGCCGTACGACGACACGCTCAACAGCGCGCTGCCGTGGGCGGCGGTGCTGTTCGCCGGCTTCTTCCCCGCGTTCAGCGAGGAGTTCCTCTCCCGCGCTTTCTCCATCCCCTTCTTTCAGCGCTTCGTGAAGTCGCGCTTCGCCGCCATCGTCATCGCCGGCTTCCTCTGGGGCTTCGGCCACGCGATGTACCCGAACCAGCCGTTCTACATCCGCGGCCTGGAAGTCGGTCTCGCCGGCGTGGTGCTCGGCTTCCTCATGGACCGCTACGGTCTGCTGGCGCTGCTCGTCTGGCACTACACCGTCGACGCCATCTACACCGCGCTGCTGCTCTTCCGCTCCGGCAACGTCTACTACGTGACGTCGGCGGGGCTGGCCAGCCTCATCTTCGCGGTGCCGCTGTTCATCTCCATCGCCCTCTACCTGCGCAACAAGGGCTTCGTGCCTGACGACGATCTGCGCAACGACTCCCTGCCGCTCGAGCCGGTGCCGCAGGCGGTGGAGAAGCCCGCGCCAGTCGCGCCGCTGCCGCCGCCGATTCCGGTGACGCGCAGACGCGTGGCCATCTGCTTCGTGCTCCTCGCGCTCGCGGCGGCGACGATGTTCTACCGGCCGGCGACGATCGACGACCAGGTCGACTTCCGCATCGACAAGGCCGCGGCGATCCGCATCGCCACGCGGCACCTCCGTACGCTCGGCGAGCAGCCGCCGTCGCACGTCGTGGCGGTGCCGCGTGCGGGGTTCCGTTCGTGGGATGCGAACGCCGGCTCCGAAGAGGGAGGATCGGCGACGTCGTTCGACGATGTCGCCGCGACGCACCTCGTGCAGCAGGGCCTCGACGTCGAGCAGCTCGGCGACCTGGCGCTATGGGGCGTCCGCTTCTATACGCCACAGGAAAAGCGTGAGTACATCCTCGACGTCGACGCCCGCACCGGACGCGTTGCCGCGTACCACAAGTACCAGGAGCAGAAGAACGCCGGCGCGCGGCTGGAGCAGACGGCCGCGGTGGCCATCGCCACGCGCGCGCTGCCGGCGTACGGCATCGACGCGAACCGCTACGTCCTGCAGGAAGCGCTCAGCTTCCAGCAGCCGAACCGGCGCGACTGGCTGCTCCACTTTCAGGAGCGCACGCCCTTCGCCTTCGACGCCTACCGCCGCGCCTCGGTGCGCGTGCAGGGGGACGCCGTCACGCACGTCGTCCGCCACATCAAGATCCCGGAGAGCGTCTACCGCGAGGTCGAAACGCGCACCTTCCTCACGGTCGTCCTCTTCCTGCTGAAAGTGGCCGGCGTCATCGCCCTCATGGCGCTGGTCGTGACCGGCTTCATCGTCGCCACGAGGCGCGGCCACACGCCGTGGAAACGCGCCTTGCGCTGGACGCTGTTGCTCTCGATCCTGCCGATTCTCGGCGCCGTGTCGCGTTGGGACTGGAGCCTCTTCGGCTACAGCACCGCCGTCGCCTGGAGCACGTTCCGCGTGAACCTGGCCACCGAGCTGGTGATGTCGATCGGCTGGCAGGTAGCGGCGCTCTTCGTGGCCATCGCCGGCGCCGCCTCGCTCTACTCGTACGCGTTCTCACTGCCGAAACGGGAAGCGCGCGCCCGCTTCGGACGCGACGCCGTGCTCGCTGCGCTGACGGCCATCGCCGCCTTCGTCGTCCTGCGCACGGTTCTGCAGTTCCTCACTGCCGCGTTTCCGTCGATGGCTTCGGTCGGCAACCCCGACATCCCGTCGGAAGTGGCGCTGCCCTGGCCGGCGCTGTTCGTCACCGCGCAGGCGTTCTACAGCGCGGTGGTGCTCGCCGGGGCCGTGGCGCTGTACGCCGTGGCCGTGCGGTCGAGCCAGAAGCCGCGCCTGCCGATGCTCATCACGGTCATCGGCGTCTTCTGCGCCGTGCTCGACGCCGGCTCCACACCGGCGCAGGCGCCCCTGGCGTTCGTGCGCGCGCTGCTCATCGCGGGGGCGGTCTGGGTCATCGCCCGCTACGTGCTGCGCGACAACCCGCTGGCCTGGCCGCTGACGGCGTTTCTCGTGACCGTGCTTGGCGCCGCCGCGACACTGCTTCATCAGCACCGCCCGGACCTGCAGGCGAATGCTGTTGCGCTCGGCGTGGTGGCGGTGACCGCTGTTGCGCTGATGTGGCTGCCGCGTCCGCGCGGCGTCTAAGCAGAACGCAACGGTGCGCCTCGATCTACTCCCTTGGTTCTGCCGTCGATGAACCGGCGCCTGCGGGCGCGGACAGACAGGAGTGTCTGTCCCACATTCAGATTCC
>DASWMP010000269.1:0-9870 GCA_036399695.1 Thermoanaerobaculia bacterium
TGGGACAGACACTCTTGTCTGTCTGCGCCCGCAGGCGCCGGTTTCTAATCAGGCCATCAGAGTGTGTGCGCTCCGTTTTGAGACACCCTCCGAACGCCACCGCTCTTGTACACGTATGACAGAGCGGTGGCGTTCGCCACCGCACTCCAAGATAATGCGCCCTATGCCTGATCGCAGTTTTTCTCAGTGGCGTCCTCATCCCTGGCACGGGTTGTCCTTTGGTGAGGGGGCGCCGCGCGTCGTCAATGCCTTCATCGAAATCACGCCGTTCGATCTCATGAAGTACGAGGTCGACAAGGCCAGCGGGTACCTGCGCGTCGACCGGCCGCAGCGGACCTCTTCGCAGCCGCCGGCGCTGTATGGGTTCATCCCGCAGACGTATTGCGGGGAGCGCGTCGCCAAGCTGATGCCGGTGACGACCCGCGGCGACGGCGATCCGCTCGACATCTGCGTGTTGAGCGAGCGTCCGATCGCCCGCTCGGAGATCATCCTGTCGGCGCGCGTCATCGGCGGCCTGCAGCTCGTCGACCGAGACGAGGCGGACGACAAGATCATCGCCGTGCTGCAGGGGGACTACGTCTGGGGGAGCGCGCAGGATCTGAGCGACGTCCCGGCGGTCCTGATCGAGCGGCTCGAGCACTACTTCAGCACCTACAAGCTCGTACCGGGAGAGCCGCAGAAGATCCGCGTCTCCGGGTCATACGGCTACGACCACGCCGCGGCGGTCGTGCAGGCGGCGATCGAGGACTACCGCGAGACGTTCGGCGGCGCCCAGTCTTGAAGGATGGCGCCGTGAAGGATTTCATCCTCGACATCTCGTGGGATGCGCGCGAGGCGCACCTCGAGGAGCTCGTGCAATCGCGGCTCTTCCTGACGGCTTCGACCGGCAGCTCGTCGGTCGAGGTGAACGGCACGGTCACGCTCTCCGCGTACTTTGACGCGCCGGAATCGCGCGACGAGGCCGCCAGGACGTTGAGCGGCATCGAGGGCCTCGAACTGCACCCCGTCGAGCGGGAGCGGGCGAACTGGCTGGAGCTGTACGAGCAGTCGCTCGAGCCGATGTCGATCGGCGAGCGCTTCGTCGTCGCGCCGGACGCGAAGCTGATCGACGCCAGCCTCGGCAGGATGCCGATCATCGTGCCGCAGGAACAGGCCTTCGGGACCGGCTCGCACGAGACGACGGCGCTCTGTATCGAGATGCTCGAAGGGCTGGAAGTGCGCGGCAAACGGGGGCTCGACGTCGGCGCCGGCAGCGGCATCCTCGCCCTGGCGATGCACCGGCTCGGCGCGGCGAAGGCCATCGCTTTCGACAACGATCCGGACGCTTACGGCGCGCTGCGCGACAACCGCATCCGTAATGGCGTCGAGGAGCGCGACCTGCCGCTTTTCATCGGCAGCGTCGAAGCGTTGCGCGCGGGCGAGTTCGACGTCGTCACGATGAACATCATCCCGGAGGTCATCATCCCGCTGCTGGGAGACGTGGTGGCGCGGCTGGCCGGCGGGGCGCATCTCATCCTCAGCGGCATTCTGATCGTGCGCGGCGAGGACGTGATCGAAGCAGCGCGCGCGCACGGCCTGAGGCTCGTGCGCGCGCGGGAGAGAGGCGAGTGGTGGGCGGGCGTCTTTACCGCGAGCTGATGTCCTTGTAGTCGCGCCGCTCGGCGCCGGTGAAGATCTGGCGCGGACGGGCGATTTTCTGATCCGGATCCTCGAGCATCTCCTGCCACTGGGACAGCCAGCCGGAGACGCGCGGAATCGCAAACAGCACCGTGAACATCTCCGTCGGGATGGCCATGGCCTGGTAGATGAGGCCGGAGTAGAAGTCGACGTTCGGGTAGAGCTTGCGCTTGATGAAGTACTCGTCCTCGAGGGCGATGCGCTCGAGCTCGAGGGCGATGTCGAGCAGCGGGTTGCGTCCCGTGACCTCGAACACCTCGTCCGCGACCTTCTTGATGATCTTCGCGCGCGGGTCGTAGTTCTTGTAGACGCGGTGGCCGAAGCCCATGAGGCGGCCGCCTTCGCCGGACTTCACACGGTTGATGAATTCCGGGACGTTGTTGACCGAGCCGATCTCGGTGAGCATCTGCAGCACCGCTTCATTGGCACCGCCGTGCAGCGGACCATAGAGTGCGCCCGCGGCGGCGGCGACGGCGGAGTAGGGATCGACCTGCGAGCTGCCGACGGCGCGCATGGCGTTCGTCGAGCAGTTCTGCTCGTGATCGGCGTGCAGGATGAAGAGCACGTCGAGCGCGCGCTCGAGCGCGGGGCTCGGCTTGTACTTCGGCTCCGTCATCTTGAACATCATGTTCAGGAAGTTGCCGGTGTACGAGAGGTCGTTGTCCGGGTACGCGTAGGGCATCCCGATCGTGTGGCGGTAATTGAAGGCCGCAATGGTGATGACCTTGGCGATGAGCCGGCGGATCTGCTTGTTGCGCGTCTCGACGTCGAAGATCTCTTTCGATTCCGGGTAGAACGTGCCGAGGGCGGCCATCGTGGAGATGAAGCGTCCCATCGGGTGGGCGTTGTAGCGGAAGGCGTCGAGGAGGGACTTCAGATTCTCATTGAGAATCGTGTGATGGGTGATGTCGTGCTGCCATTGCGTGAGCTGGTCTGTGGTCGGCAGGTCACCGTGCAGCAGCAGGTAGGCGGTCTCGAGGTAGGAGCTTTTCTCGGCGAGCTGTTCGATCGGGTAGCCGCGGTATTCGAGGATCCCTTTGTCACCGTCGATGAACGTGATGGCGCTGCGGCACGACGCGGTGTTCATGAAGGCCGGGTCGTAAGTCATCAGGCCGAAATCGTCGTCGCCCGTCTTGATCTGCCGCAGGTCCAGCGCCTTGATCGTGCCTTCCTTGATCGGAAGCTCGTAGGTTTTTCCGGTTCGATTGTCTGTAACGGTGAGGGTGTCGCTGGCCAAGAGGCTACCTCCAGAATTCAGGGGGCGTAATCTATATCAAATTGTGCGAAGGCGCAGTCCTCACGATTCAGTGAGGTCGCCCCATCGCTGAGCGACGATCGTGCCTGCCACGATGGCGGCGGTTTCGGCGCGCAGACGGCGCGGCCCGAGCCGTTCGACGTAAACGCCGCGCTCGCGCGCCAGTGCCAGCTCCCGCTCGCTCCAGCCGCCCTCCGGCCCGATGAGCAGCGTCACGGCGTCGGCCTTTGTGGCCGGCGCGGGGGACTCGTCGAGATCGAAGAGGATCCTGGTGCCGTCGCGGCCGACGACGTCCTCGAATCTGGCCGGCTCTTTGAGCGCCGGGATGACCGACCGGCCGCATTGCTTGACGGCCTCGAACACGACCCGGTTCCAGCGCTCCATCTTGCCGGCGTAGCGCTCGCGGCGCAGTTCGACGCGATCGGTGACGAGCGGCACGATCGTCCGGACGCCGAGCTCGGTCGCCTTCTGCAGGACGAGCTCGAATTTCTCGAGGTTGATGATGGCCATGGCCAGCGTCAGGTGGAGCCGCGATTCCCTCGACGGTACCTCGTTTCCCAGTTGCACGACGACGTCGCGGCCAACGGTGGTGATGACGCCTGCCACCGCACGCCCGCGTCCGTCGAACAGCTCGACTTCTTCTCCTTCCCGCACCCGGACCACGCGGGCGGCGTGGTGGGCCTCGTCACCGGTGAGCGTGACGCTTTCGCCGGGAGGGAGGGCGGCGGGGAGGTGGAAACGGTGGCGCATGGCGGGCGATTGTCTTACGAATCGCGGTGAGGGTGCACGGGGGAGGGGGTGATGAGGGGAACGACGGGACCTATGGACCTATGGGCTCTGCTCAGCGGAGCGGTACCGGGGTGGTGACAGATTCGCGAGTCCGCGCCGTATCTCTTTACAGCAGGCGTAAGATGGCGCCGATGTCTCCCCTCGAGCGTTTGCGTGCAGCGCAAAAAATCGGTTTCGTCTTCTCCGGTGGCTCTGCACGCTGCGCTTTCCAGATCGGCGTCATCGAGCGGCTCGCGGAGCTGGGTGTGCGGCCTTCGATGGCGATCGGCGTTTCGGCCGGGTCGTGGAATGCGGCGTTTGTTGCGGCGCGGCGGGAAGCGCGGCTTCGTTACTTCTGGCGTACGTTCGTGCGTCAGCCGCACCTCGACCTGCGGAACCTGTTCGTCAACCTGTCGCCCTGGCGTTACGCCGACCTGCATCGCCGCAACTGCACCCGTTTCCTCGGCACGGCGCTGCATCAGCCGGAGGCGCTGCCGCTCTTCGTCTCGCTCACCCGTCTGCGCGATCGTCAGAACGTGATCTTCGACGCTCGCGACGTCGCCGACCCCTTCGACCTGCTGATCGCGGCCAATTACCTTCCGCCCTTCTACACGCGTGCGCCGCGTCTCCTCGGCGAGCGATACGGCGACGGTGCCCTCACGAACAACGTCCCCTACGAGCACGCGCTGGCGGCCGGGTGCGACATGGTCGTCGTGGTCGTGATGAAAGGTGAGTCGGAAGGGGGGCTGTACAAGAGCATCGACGATCTGGACCACCAGATCCCGGCCGCCCTGCAGCACCGCGTGGTCGTCATCCGTCCGCGCCATCGCCTGCCCGTGACCTTCGTCGAGCGCGACTGGACGAAGCTGTCGCAGCTCATTCGCATCGGTGATCTCCGGACGCGCGAGGTGCTCCTCGGCGAAACGCATCCCGAGACCGAGCTCCGCGCCGAGGGCGCCTCGTTTACGACGCGGGTGAGTCGTCTGTTCGGATGGCACCGCGGAGGAGCGGGACGAGCAGCAGTCCAGGAAGGCCCAGGCCCAGCGTGATCCAGAACCAGGTGGCGTAGCCGAGGTTCTGCGCGGAGGCGCCGCTGGCCGTGCCGATGAAGGAGCGGGTGATGCCGAAGATCGCCGTGAGCATGGCGTACTGCGTGGCGGCGTGCTCGCGGTCGCAGATCGACATCATGAACGCCAGGAACGCGGCCGTGCCGAGGCCGCCGGTGAAGTTCTCGACGATCGCGGCGGCGTAGAAGGCGGTGCGGCCGCCGCCGAACGCGGCCAGCAGTGCGTAGCCGCCGTTCGAGAGGATCTGCAGGATGCCGAGCCAGAAGAGGGCGCTGACCACTCCGAACTTCGAAATATAGGCGCCGCCGGCGAAGGCGCCGGCGATGAGGAACGACATCCCGAGGACCGTCGTGACGGTACCGATCTCGGTGGCGGAGTAGCCGGCGTCGACCCAGAACGGCTTGACCATCGGCGTGAGGGCGGCGTCGCCGAGGCGGTAAAGGAGCACGAGGGCGAGCAGTACCGCCGCCTGGGGACGGCGGAGCCAGCGGGCCAGGCCGGCGAAGGGATTGGCGCGCGTAGTGGTGTCACCGGTGTCGCGGGGGAGCAGGCGCGTGGCCATGAGCAGGACGGCCGTGATGGCCGCGCCGATGAAGAAGGCGCCGCGCCAGCCGGCGAGATCGCTCATGGCGGCGAGTGCACCGCCGGCGATGATCATCGCCCCGCGATACCCCGCCACGCGGAACGAGTTGACGTAGCCGAGGAGCTTCTCCGGCGTCATGCGGATGGCCTGGGCGTCGATGGCGATGTCCTGCGTGGCCGAGGCAAGGGCGATGACGCCGATGAGCACCCAGATGACGGTCGTGTTGGTCGCGGGAGTCAGCGCCAGCACGACCAGGGCGGCGGTGATGACGGTCAGCGCGCCGGCGATCCAGCGGCGGTACGTGCCGAGAAGATCGACCAGCGGCGACCAGAGCGCTTTCCACACCCAGGCCAGGGCGATGGTCTGAATGAAGCCGATCTGCGTCAGCGACCAGCCCGCCTGCCGCAGGTACAGCGGCATCAGCTCCGTCACGATCCCGTACGGAAACCCTTGAGTCACATAGAGAACGGCGGCCAGTGACGGGATGAGCCAGCGCGAGCGGGTGTCGGTCAAACGGCTTGATCCTTGCTCTTATCGGACGTGAAGGAGGACCCCAGTAATGCGAAGAGCCATGCTGATCTTAACAGTCACTCTTCTGACGGCCGCGTGCGGCTCGACAGATCTCGGCGGCGCCCTCGGTGACATTCTCGGCAGCACGTCGAGCACCCAGGCCTCGGATGTGCGCGGCACGGTCGACTCGGTCGACACCAGCGGACAGAGGATTGCCCTCGATGCCCAGTACGTGAACAACCTGCGCGACAACCGCGCGAACCAGTGGGTGTACTACGACAGCCAGACGCGTGTGGTGTTCGAAGGACGCGACTACAACGTGGCCGACCTCGAGCGCGGCGACGAGATCTCCGTCCGCGGCGTCAACGACGGTGGCCGCTACGTAGCCCAGACCATCGAAGTGCTGCGCGACGCGACGCGGTAGGTCACAAAAGGACAGCGTGTTGCGGTTTGCCCCGGGCGCGAGCTCGGGGCTTTTGTGTAAGCTGGTGACGTGCGTGTTGATCGTGTTTACGCAGACACTTCCGTCTTTGGCGGCTATTTCGATGAGGAGTTCTCCGACCGTACGCGACCGTTCTTCGCGCGTCTCCTCGCCGGTGCTGTTCGTCTGGTCGTGTCTGAGCTCGCGGTTGCGGAGTTGGAGCGCGCGCCCGCACATGTTCGAGCGCTTCTCGAGGAATTGCCTCCAGCGTTAGTCGATCGAATACCGTTCAACGAAGAGGCACGAGGGCTTGCCGACCTTTATCTCCAGGAAGGAGTCGTGCGGCCGAAGATGAAGGTAGATGCTCAGCACATTGCCACTGCCACGGTCCATCGCGTAGATGTACTGGTGAGCTGGAACTTCCGCGATATCGTTAACCTGCGAAAGATCCATGGAATCAATGCCGTCAATCTGCGGCTTGGATATCCGATGCTGGAGATCCGAACCCCAGCCGAGGTGATTCGTTATGACTGAACACGAAAAGGTGCGCGCCGTCGAGTTGATGCGTCAGTTGCGCGACGGGATCAACGACGAGATCGCCGATATGACTTTCGAGGAACAGCGGCGGTGGCTCGACGCGCAATTAGAGCAGTCGTCGCTCTGGCAACGGCTGGAGCGGGAGTCCGCGGCAGCGAATCCGAAGTCCCGCTGACTACCGCCGGCCGGTCGAGTACACCGTCACCGGGAACTTCAGCCGGCCGAGCGGGGTGCGGTAGTAGGCGTCGCCGCGGATCTCGTACTTGGCGCGGTTGCCGGTGATCGCGTCAGCGACTGCCCGGAAGAGTGAGCCCACCTGCTGGTAACCGATGCGGGTGCGCAGATTCACCATTCCTGTGCGGTTGGCCGGGATGTCGATGTTCTGGCTGCTGATGCTGTCGAGAACGCGGTTGTCGTTCACGAAGAGATTGAAATCGATCTCGTCGAGGCGGAGGCCGACGGAGTTCGGGTTGTCCACTTCGATGGCAAAGTCGATATCGATCGAGGACGCCGACAGCGGCAGGGCGATGTCGACCCGCGGGCGGATGTCGCGGATCGAGTAGCGGGGGTTCTCGATGTTCAGCGCCTGCTTCACGGTGCTGCAGCCCGAGAGCAGCACGGTCACGAGCGCCAGGGTGAAGCAGATGCCCGCCAGCAGCGAGCCGAAAGTGAGTGAGCGTTTCATAGCAGGGGCGACGTTGTGCAAAGGGCTGGCCCACTTTTATTCAGAGGATTGCCTGCGAGGCGTCTTGTAGAATCCCGCCCGTGCCGCTGGTCTGCCCGTTGCAGTTCAGTCGGGTGACTCCGTCGGGATGAGGTGATTTTTGGGGACGACAGCCATTGTCGCGGCCTACAACGAGGAAAAGACGATCGCTGACGTCCTGCGCGTGCTCAGCTCCAGCGCGTTCATCGACGAGGTGATCGTCGTCAGCGACGGCTCGACTGATGGTACGGTCGACATCGCCCGAACGTTTGACGGCGTCCGCACCATCGCCCTCCGCGAGAATCATGGAAAAGGCTACGCCATGGCCGTCGGTGTGGCCAACGCCTCCAACGACGTCCTCTTCTTCTGCGACGGCGACATGTACAACGTCACGGACGTTCACATCGAGGCGCTCGTCACCCCGGTAGCGAAGAACGACTGCGACATGAACATCGGCGTCCGCGATCGCGGGCGCGTGCTCAACTTCCTCCACCTCAAGATGCAGTGCGGTCCGGTCCTGTCGGGGATCCGCGTCATGCGCCGCTCGGTCTTCGAGACCGTTCCGGTGCAGTACCAGGCGCACTACAAGATCGAGGCGGCCCTCAACTGCTTCTGCTCCCGCGCCGGCTACCGCCAGCAGCACACCATCATCCACGAGCTGGATCACGTGCTCAAAGAGTCGAAGCGGGGGCTGCGCGAAGGGCTGGCCAGCCGCTGGGACATGTCACGCGAGGTCGTCCTCGTCCTGATCGACCTCTACGTTTTCGAGACGTGGCGCTGGACGCCGCCGGCCGAGCTGCCGGTGGCCGAGTACGATCTGTTCGAGTAGCCCCGCCGCGTCAGCAGGGGCCCCGGTCGATCGTCAGCGGTTCAGGAACTGCCCGAGCTCCTGCGTCAGGATCTGGGTGAACTGCCCCTTCGGCGACTCGAAGTAGGCCACGAGCCGCAATCGCACCGGCTCGGTTCCTTCCAGCCGGTCGGACGTGGCGACGGCCCGCGACCAGAACGTCACCTGACCCGCCTGGCGGGGCTGGAGCGTGTGGGCGAAGCGATCCTCTTCGCTGATGATCCGGTAGGCGCCCCCCGTGCCGAGCGACGACAGCGTCACGGTGCGCAGTGTGATCGGCACGTCCGACCGGTTCTGCACCTGCAGGGCGAACTGGATGTCGATGGCGCCGCTCCGGAAGCCAACGTCCCCCGCGCCGGCGACCTGCACGAGGGCCATGTCGGGCTTGACGATGTCGATCTGCGGCTTGCTCGCGCAGGAGAAAACCGCGACACACAAGACGGTGAGTGAGAGGCGGGAGAGTGTCTGTGGCTTTAGCATTGCTTTCTCTGCTGCTCGATGCATATTCACGACCAGATCGACCGCGTCACGCCGACCCAGGAACCGGATCAGCCGGTGGTCATGCACCAGAACTGGCACCACCTTGGGTTCTTCCATTGGGAGGTCTCGCCCCAGGAGCTGCAGCAGCTCCTTCCGGCCGGACTGACGGTCGATACGTTCGAAGGGAAAGCCTACGTGGGCCTGGTGCCGTTCACGGTCACGGGCGTCCGCGCCGTCCTCACGCCGCCGCTCCCCTGGATCTCCAGCTTCCATGAGATCAACGTGCGGACGTACGTCCATCATCAGGGACGCTGGCCCGGCGTCTGGTTCTTCAGCCTCGACGCCGGGAGCACGCTGGCCGTCGCCGCGGCCCGGGCCATGTACAAGCTCAATTACTTCCACTCGGAGATCGAGCTCGCCGCGTCGCGGGACAGCAGTCCGACGATCGACTTCACGGCCCATCGCCAGGACGAGCGGGGCCCCGGTCCGGCGAACGCTCATCTGAAGTACCGTCCGGTAGAGGGACCGGTGGCGCCGGCGGCCGTCGGCACGCTCGACCACTTCCTCTGCGAGCGGTACATCCTGTACGCCGCCGACTCCCAGCATCAGCTCCACCGCGCCCGCATCCACCACCAGCCGTACCCTCTGCAACGGGCGGAAGTGCTGCACATGGAAGAGACGCTGATCTGGGCCGCGGGCGTCAAGCGAGGGGAGGAATCACCGATCCGCCACTACGCGGCGGAGGTGAATGTGAAGGTGTATCCGCTGGAAAAAGTGTAGAGTGCCGCGCCGGAGGAATGTCATGTCTCAAAGCAATGGTGAAAAAGCACGCGCGTCGATCGCGAAGAAGCGTCGTACGGCGCAGCGTCTGAAGGACCGCGCCCGCCGCGCGGAGCTCGGGATCAAGGGCCCGTCCGGATCCGAGCAGAAGACGGCCGATCAGTCGGCCGACGCGTCGAAGTAGGTAAGCAGCCCGCCGGCGATCCAGCCGCGGAGCGGTCTCGGAGTGGGGGGGGGGGGGG
>DASWMP010000270.1:0-12705 GCA_036399695.1 Thermoanaerobaculia bacterium
GGCTGTTCTCATTCCGATGGTTCGCGTCGCACCTGCCTTACCATCAGCGAACCCATGCCCCTGATCTTCCGCGCCTCCATCTACGCTCTCGTGATGACCGTCGTTGCCGTCACTGCCTCGGCCCAAACGAACTGCACGGGGTCGAGCGGTGCCGCCGTCCAGCCGGTCTGCGCGGCCGCCGAGAACTTCATGTCGACGCTTTCAGCAGCCCAGAGAAGCGGCGTCGTGTACCCGTTCAACCGCGTCACGGCCGCGACCAAGTGGTCGAATCTGCCGTGCGGAACCAGTTGCCACAATGGCCTGCAGTTCAGCACGCTCAGCAGCACTCAGCACGAGGCGGCGCTGGGCGTTGCTCGCGCGGCGCTATCCGCCGCGGGCTACGGCACGTTCGACGGGATTCGGAAGGCGGACACGTTTCTCGGCATGAGCCGAGGAAGCGCATACCACGAGGGAATCTACTTCATCGCGTTCATCGGGACTCCCTCCTCTTCCGGGGAATGGATCCTCCAGCTCGGGGGACATCACTACGCGCTGAACTTCTACTTCCGCGGCAATACGGAGAGTCCGACGCCGTACTTCACCGGCGTCGAACCACTGAGCTTCATGCTGAACGGGGTTTCGTATTCACCGTTGAAAACGAAATCCGATGCGATGAAGGCAATGATGGCGAGCCTGACCGCCACACAACTCACGGCCGCAAAGCTGAGTTTCTTTTTCGACGACGTCCTCCTCGGTCCCGGCGACGACGACCTGTTTCCTGCGCCGCAGGGGTTGAAGGTCTCGACCCTCTCCGAAACACAGAGGGCGCTGGTCGTTGCCGCACTGGGCGCATGGGTGAACGACGCCCCGAGCAGCGTCGCGGCGAAGTTCATGTCCGCCTACAGCTCGGAAACAGCGCTGGCCGACACCTACATCGCGTGGGCCACCGCAACGAATCTGACGACACAAGGTTCCTACATCCGTATCGATGGACCCCGCGCCTGGATGGAGATCATCGTGCAGAACTACCCTGTCGTCGGCAACCAGGGGCACTTTCACGCGGTCTGGCGCGACGAAAGCCTCGACTACGGGGGTGACGGAACGACCGTCGCCGTACCTGGAACGCTGTCCTTTTCATCGCCGGCGTTCAGCATCTCGGAGGGCGCCGGCAGCGCCACCATCGAGGTGCAGCGAACCGACGGCTCCGACGGCGCGGTGAGCGTCGCTTACGCCGTCACCGGCGGTACGGCTTTGAACGGTACCGACTATCAGAGTGTGAGCGGTGTGTTGACCTGGAACGACGGTGATACGGCCGGCAAGACGTTCACGATTCCGATCGTCAACAACGCACTGATCGGAGACTCGAAGACCGTCATCATCACCCTGAGCGGTCCGACCGGCGGCTCCGTGCTCGGCACCAACACCATGACGACCTTGACGATCTATGACGACGACCAACCGCGTCGTCGAGCGGTGAGGCGCTAGACGGTGCACTCGCTGCCGATCCTGCTGCGCGTCACACTGACGGCTCTCGCGGTGCTGGTTGCGACGCATGCCGGGGCCCACCCGATGCCAGCGTCCGAGATCTTTCTCGATCTCGAGGCCAACGGTGTTCGGGCCGAGATGCATCTGCCGCTGGATCGGCTGCAGATCGCCGTCGGCCCACGCCTCCACCTCGACGCCGCCACGACGACGCAAACCATGAATCGAGCGGAGGTCGAGAAGTACGTCTCAGAGCATTTCTCGATCCTCGATATGGACGGGGCGCCGTGGAACGCACGATTCGAGAGTGTCGCGATCGTCGCGGAAGGCGGAGCGTCGGAACTGCAGGTGCGGCTGTGGCTCTCCCCTCGCGACCGCTCAACCACCGGTGAAGAACGCCGCCATCGGCGTTCCGTTCGGACCTTTCGCCTGCGCGGCGACCCGATCGTTCATCAGCTCATCACGCACAAGATCATGGTCTTCATCCGGCGGGACGATCTACGTCCGAAGACGACCCTGCCGGAGAACGTCGGACGGCTCACCTACCGCGTCCACGAGCTGACGGTCGCGCGCTGACCCGACCGGAGTGTGCGGTGCAGGTGCATCCCGGATGAACAGCCAACACCCTTAGTACGCAGGGTCGACTGAGCCTCGGCCAACCAGCGCTGCGGCGCGTGGCCGCCCTTCTCCCGAATTTCCCCATAGTTCCTCCATGATTGCGCGGCGCCACACACCTAACGTGCCCTGTGTCGGGACGTTGAACGGTGCTCTTCGCCGCCTGGGACCGCGCGTTTGCCGGCGACGTGCAGTACGCGCTGCCATCGACCGGCGCGCACGGGCACCTGTTGCACGACCTGCTGCCGTCCAGCGCTTACACGGTGTCCGTGACGGACGTCCACGGCGACGTCCAGCGCACCTTCACCACCACGACCGCGCCACCGGCACGTTGACGTTCGACACCCCCACCGGGGAAACGTACTTTTACGTGAACCCCGGCACCACCGCCCCCTCCACCATCCCCCCAATCGCCTCCGATCCCAACATGTAGTTTGTTGCGCTGCAAGTGAGAACGCCCGCCGCAAGGCGGGCGTTCGTTTCTGGGGGACGATGGGACGAATGGACCTATGGGACAGATGGAACGTATGGGAGTTTCCTCAGAACGGTTCCGCAGCGCGATGAGTTTCATGGCACTCCGTCACCTTTCCCGCCCTGCGATATCCTCGGTCGATGCGTCTGCTCGTGATTGCACCGTCTGATTTTGCGCCGCTGGGGATGTTGCGGGAGTTGGCGGCGGAGGTGGAGCTGTCGGTGGGTACCGAGGCTGGGGCGTTGCGGGAGGCGGCGCGCGGGGCGGAGGCGGTGGTGATTGCGCCGCGGTTTGGGAACGTGCTCGTGGAACTGTGGGACGACCTCGCGCAGGTCCGCTGGATTCACACGCTGGCGGCCGGTGTAGAGTTCCTGCCGTTCGAGCTGCTGCAGCGGAGCCGGGTCGTGGTCACGAACTCGCGCGGGCTGTACGCGGATGGGCTGGCGGAATTCGCCATTGCGGCGATGCTCTGGTTTGCCAAGGACCTGCGCCGGCTGCTGCGGAACCAGGAGGCGGCGCGCTGGGAGCCGTTCACGGTCGAGCGGGTCGAAGGGAAGACGGTCGGGATCATCGGCTACGGTGGGATCGGGCGGGCTGTCGGGCGGCGGGCGGCGGCGCTCGGGATGCACGTGCTCGGCGTCGGGCGGCAGCAGGAGTTCGGGGAGCCGACTCTCGACGAGGTCATCCCGCAGGCCGATTACCTGGTGATGTCGACGCCGCTCACGCTGCGGACGCGCGGGCTCATGTCGCGCGAACGGATTGGCCTGATGCAGGAGTCGGCGGTGTTCATCAACGTCGGACGGGGGCAGACGGTGGATCAGGAGGCGCTCGTGGAGGCGCTCACTCACCACCGCATCCGCGGCGCGGCGCTCGATGTCTATGAGAGCGAGCCGCTCGAGCCTGGCCATCCACTGTGGGGGCTGGACAACGTGCTGCTGTCACCGCACAGCGCCGATCGCACCAGCGATTCTCACGCCCGGGCCATGCAGTTCTTTCTGGATAACCTGCGGCGGTTCATGGCCGGAGACTCGCTGGAGAACGTGGTGGATACGACCGAGCAGTATTGAGCGGGGGACGATGGGACCTATAGGACTTATGGGAGTCCCGTTGGTCCCATCTGTCCTATCGGCCCCATCGGCCCCATTCCTTTGGCGCTCAAGCCACGATCACATCCACCGGCGGCAGTTCCGTCTCCGCGGGTCGTGGTTCTCGTAGATCTTTTTCGCGCCGGCGTTGTTGCGCGGGCTGTCGATCCAGAGGTCGACGGTGTCCCACGTGTCGGTGTTCCAGGGCGTAGCGGTCATGTCGAACTTGCCGTTCAATCGCCGCCGATCTCCTGGTTCCACTTGCGGGCCAGCCCTCGGCCGGGTCGAAGCGATCGACGCGTAGCGCCATCAAGAACCTCCTGTGTCTGCCTGGGGATTCGCAGGAGGAGTGACGGATGGGCGGGCTTCCCTACCCGGCAGTGCTGAATTGACGGTGAACACCTCATGCTCTTACGTCAGAAATTCACCGCCCGTTCTCCGCGAGTCTGGCAAACTGGCGTCTCCCGGAGGATCCAATGATTCCTGTCACGTCTGAGCAGCTCAGAAGTCTCGCCCCGCGTCCGCAGGCCGTGTATGCGTCCGCGTTCACGGAAGCCGATACGGTGCTGGCCAAATACGCCATCAACGCCACGCCCCTGCGCCTCGCGCATTTCATGGCGCAGGTGCTTCATGAGAGCGGGAAACTGACGATCCTGACGGAGAGCATGAACTACTCGCCCGAAGGGATGATCGGGACGTTCGGCAAGCGGCGGGTGTCGGAGGCACAGGCGCAGGCGCTCGGACGCACGGCCGCGCACCCGGCGAATCAGCGCGCCATCGCGAACCTCGTCTACGGCGGCGCCTGGGGACGCACGAACCTCGGCAACACCGATCCGGACGACGGCTGGAACTTCCGCGGTACCGGCCTGCTGCAGATGACAGGACGCGATTCCCGGCTGCGCATCGGCAAGGCCCTCGGCGTCGATCTGGTCGGTACGCCGGAGCTGGCGCTCGATCCCCGCCATGTCCTCTACATCGCCGCCGAGGAGTGGTCGCAGAAAGGCTGCAACCCGTTCGCCGATGCGGATGACATCACCCGCGTCACGAAGCTCATCAACGGCGGCAACATCGGCCTCGACGAACGGAAGAAACTCCTCGTCGCCACGAAGGCGGTGTGGGTGAATCCGGCGTTCGTGGTCCCGGGGGGCGAAGTGGTAGTGACGCCCTAGCGCGCAGTGGCGCTGCTGGTTGTTGGTTTTTGGTTGTTGGTTGTTAGTTTTGGGTTGGGTGACGGTGACCGTGGATCGCTGACCCAGCGTGCTCCACCAAAAACCAAAAACCAAAAACCAGCAACCAACAACCAACACGCCCCCGAAGCACCACAGTGAAAAACCAAAAACTCTCCTGCCTCACCTGGACCATCGTGTTCCTCTCGCTGGCGATCGCGTGCGGGTGGTTCGTGCAGCGTCGTGCGCCGGGGGCGGTGCCGGCGGTCGGCGGAGGATTCGTTGGGGCGCTGCTGCTGGTCATCGCGCTGGGGTGGATCGTGGCGATCGTCACGCGGACGACGGAGTGGTGGCGGATCGTGCGTGCGCGGCTGGGGCAGGATGCGCGCGATGGGCAGCGGGTGGCGATCATCGGCGTGCTGCGCGGGCATGGTGAGCTGCTCGCTCCCTTCTCGCACGAGCGCTGCGTCCTCTATTCGTACGACGTGATCACGAGGGACATCCAGGACGGCGAAAGCTCGGACCGGACGATGTACGAAGGGTTCGCCATGGTGCCGCTGTCGATCGAGCACGACGCGGAGCGGACGCGCATCCTGGCGCGGCCGGAGGTCCCGGGGCTGAAAGCGATCCAGAGAACAGGACGGACGGCGGAAGCGAATGCGAAGAACTACGTCGAGAGCACCACGTTCGCTGCCGCCTCCGCGGTGAAAACGGTGGACGAGGACCTGTCGCACACGGATGGTCATCTGCGCGTCGATTCCAGCCGTCCGCCGCTGGAGACGACCTTCGGTGCCTGCCGCTGGTCGGAGAAGCTGCTGCACGCGGAGACGCCGATCTGCGCCATCGGGACGTATCGCGCCGACCGCCGTGCCCTGGCCGGGCCGATCACGTTCCGGACCGGCTCGTCGTTCGGCATCGAGGCAGCGTGGCGCACGGTGAACGCCGTCATCTCCGCGGCGATTTTCATCGTCATCGCCCTCGGCGCGGTGGCGATCTTCACCGCGGGCTTTCCGATCGACGCTTACGAACAGCGGAACCCGCAGTCGCGGCTCGGGTGGTGGGAGGTCCGGCTGGAGCGCCTCGTCGAGCAGCACCTGCGCACCTGGATGGGCCCGAGGGGGATGCTCGCCTCCTCCGGCTTTCACCTGCAGGAGCTGTGCGAAGGCTGCGCGAACGGACGGCTGGAGATCGACGACCGCACGATCGAGCTGAAGCACGCCGCGTATATGGGCGGCCGGAGCGTGCACCTCTCGGCGACGCGGGGCGGCAAAGACGGCATCACGCTCGTGGACGGCGACCGCATCGTGCTGACGATCGACGGCAAGTCGGCGCCGGTGCCGGCCACCTGGATGCAGCCGCACGATGTGGAGACGTCGCTCGGATCGAACGGCAGCTACGAGGGACGCGTGACGGTGATGGCGCCGGACGGGTGGATCCGCTGCCGCGTGCAGTTTCACACGCGGGTGAATGCTGATGAGTGGTTGCCGAGCCGGCGGTAAGTGGTGGGGGACCGATGGGACCTTTGGGACCTATGGGACATGGGACCTATGGGACCTGTAGGACCTATGGGGCTGCGCTGCGCGATGAAGGACCGGTGATTTCATCAGTCCCATAGGTCCCATCTGTCCCATTGGTCCCATTGGTCCTATGGTTCTCTCTCACGGGTACCGGGAATCCGAGCAGCCCGCGCCGAGATCGGAAGCGTGGTACCCCTGCTCATCAGGAGTGCCGCCGTCCATGGAGCACGGCATGCCGGGCAGCGGCTTCTTGAGAAAGCGCGGAATGCCGCCTCGTTCGGTGAGGTAGTGCAGGATGAAGTCGTACTTGCCATTGTTTTGTCGATACGCAGCCGGCGAGCCCTCGTTCGCGATTACCAGCGGGTTCTTTTGGTTGTCGCCGGGCAGCTCGAAACATTGCGTCCTTCCCCGTGGGTCGCCAGCCGAGAACGCGGTGATGCGGAGGCGTGGCTTTCCGTAGGTCTGGACTTCGGCTTTGACGCGAATCTCCTGTTTTATTTTGTACGCGCTGAATTTGACGCCCGAGTGAAAGTCGAAATAGGCGGAAGCGCGACCCTCCATCACGACACTGGTCGCATAAGTGAAGTTGTCGACGTACTCGGTAAGCGACGGCACCACGCACTCGAACGTAGGGTCATAATCGATCGGACAGCCAACCGCATTCTCGATACGCAACGCCGAGCGCGTGAAAAGCTCGTTTTCGTTGACGAGTCCCGGATACGTAAAGGTGCGGCCCTCCATCTTGATGATCGTCCGGTGCGGCTCCAGCTCGTAGGGAATCCAGTCCTCGGCGGCCTCGTCGGTCAGCGCAAGCAGCCCGCCGCGTTTCGAGTTCCCGTCGGGAATGACGACCCTGTGCGGAATCCCGGGCAGGACGTCACAGTGGAAGTGGGTGCAGACGCCGCGGAATTCGATGAACAACGTTTCTTCGTTTGGCATTGTGATCTCCTCCTGCTTCACCGGATGCTTCGCGTGAGAACGGCAGCGGCCCGCCAGGCGCGCGCGCCGCGGCCGGCCGCTTCGTCCCGGATGGCTTCGAGTTGCGCTTCGCGCAGCGCTTCGGCGGCGCCCGCGCCGGCGGCGAGGTGCTGGTGGACGACACGGAACAGAGCGTGCGCATCGCGGTCGGGGATCGGCACGAGCGTGCCGATGACGTCGGCGCCTCCGGCAGCGAACGCGCCGCCGAGGCTGAGCGCGCGTGAGTGCGGCGACGGCGGACGGAGAGTCTCGCAGGCCGCGAGCACGACGATCCGGGCGCGCGCGGCCGGCGCCGCCACGATCCGCTTCCACGACACGCGCTCCACACCGCCCCCTTCGGACATGGTGAACAGGAGCGCCTGCTCCCCTTCGCCCGGCTGCCGCTCCGTGTGACCGGCGATATGCACGATGTCAAAGTCCGCCGCGGCCTTCAGGAGCGCGGCCCATGTGGCACGATCCGGAGGCACGACGGTCGCGCGTCGATAGAACGCCGTCACATCCGCCAGCTCCTGTTCGGCCGCGGGCAACGGCGCTGAGCCGTCCGCCCCCGGCAGGCCGAGGGCGGCGGTGGAGCGCACGGCGGACTGTGATGCACGCTGCAGCGAGTCAGCGCTCGAGGCCATCGCCACCGGCAGCCGTTCGACCAACCGGCGTCGCGAGACGGTGTCGAGCAGCGCGGCGAAGGGAACGGCCGTCAGCGATGGATCCGGCACCACGATGAGCGCGGCCGCACGTGCGACGAGATTGTCGACCGGCCGCACCAGATCGTCATACAACAGCGCGGACGCCTGCTCGTCACCCGCGCCCGCACGTGCCGCCAGCGCCGCGAGCTCCCGGTCCGTCCGCGGGCGGCGCGCTACCGCGACGTCATCGTGCGTAATGGCTATCGTGACGACTTCCGCCGGCAACGCCACGATCGCCAATACAAGCGTTCCGCTGCCAGCCAGGCGGCGTTGGAGCTCGGGCAGGGTGATCGGGCTGCCGCGGGCCCGCTCCGCGTACGCAAACGCGCCTGCCGTATCGCCTCGCTCGAGCCGCAGCCGGATCGCCTCGGTGAAGAGCGCGTTCCCGGCGTCGAGCACGCCGGTGCCGAGCGCGACGCCCTCGTAGTGCAGCGGGTGCTGCTCGACAGCCTGCACTCCTTCCTCGAGATCGTGCACCGCCTGCTCCGGCTGCCCGGTGCGCAGGAATAGCCGCGCGCGGAGCAGCAGCGGCTCCGGAAGGTTCGCGGTGCGCGAGCGGGAGCGGTAGTAGTCGATCGCCCTCGTCAGCGGAGCGGCTGCGTTACCCGGATCGCTGGTGAGGAACTGGGCGCCGCGCACGACGTCGACGTCGGCGAGCTGCCAGGCGCGCAGGTCGGCGTCCGGCAGCGCCGCGGCGAGTTGTCCCGCCTGCCGCGTCGCCTCCTGCGCCGCAGCCACGCTCCCACTCGAGGTCTCGAGCATGGCACGCTGCAGAAGCGTATCGATGGCGAGAATCGGCTCCGTCTCCGGCGCCTGCGTGGCCCGCGACACCGCCGAAAGGGCCAGTGCCGTTTCGGCCCGTCCGGCACGCAACTCGGCGGTGACGGCAGCGTTGATGATCGTCGGCAGGAGATCGCTTTGCGCCTCCGCGCTCAGGGCGCGAAAGGCGGAAATGCGTGCGCTCCAGGCGTCGTCCGCACGGCCGAGAAACGTCAGCGCGGCGGCAAGCGTCGACTGCGTGAACGCCTCACTGGCGTGCTCGCCGCCGCGGCGGAACAGCGCCGCCGAAGCCGTGAGCGTCGGGATCTGGCCAGCCCAGTCGTCGTCGGGCATCGAGGCGCGGGCGAGCTCGCGCCGGGCGTGCGCGCCGAGGGCAAAGTAAGCGGGATGGGCGTCGGCGTCGCGTACGATTTCTTCGAGCTCCGCGCGCGCCGCGGCGAGGTCGTTGCGGGCCAGCCGCGCGCTGGCGGCGTAGTGGCGGGCCATCAGCGCCATCGGATCGCCGGCGGACGCGAAGAGTGCCGCGGCGTCGCGAAGATCGCGCTCACCTGGGGCGATCTGGCCGCGGCTGTAAGCAATGCGTCCGCGGCGATACACCACGTGCGCCGCGGCGAGCGTCGTCCTCGTCTGTGCGTCAGCTTTGTCGATGATGCGAACCGCATCGCGCAGCAGCGCTTCGCCGGAGAGCTGCGCGAGGGCGTCGCCGATGTTACGGGCTACGGCCAGCCAGCGCGCGGCTTCGGCAGCATCGTTCCGCTGCACTGCTTCGCCCCACCGTCCGAGGTATTCGGCCTCGGCGAAGGCGCGGGCGCGCTCGCGGTAGGCGTCGACGAGCGCGCGCACCTCCGGTCCTGCACCCGCGGCAGCAGCGCGTTCCAGCAGCGGCTGGTCGTGCTTGAAGCGCGAAGCGCCCGTCGCCGCCGGCAGCTCGGCGAGATGCGAACGCGCTTCGGCGGCCCACTGAGAAGCAGCATCGACTTCGAGGTAGCGTTGCCAGGCGCGGCGTGCCTCCTGCGTCAGCCCCATCTTCTCGAGGACGAGCGCGCGGTTGAACAGCGCCTCCGGCAGCACCGGATCAGTACGTAGCGCCGCGTCGGCCGCGGCGAGTGCTTCGGGATAAAGCGACGCGCGCCGGAGCTCCACCGCTGTGATGTAGCGGGCGGCGGCGAGGTCGCTCCAGGCCCGCGCGCTGTTCGACGCGCGCGCCGCCGCTTCGAGCCGCGCGATGGCCTCGGACGGCTGGTCCACCAGCACCATGGCTACGCCGGCGGCATGCTGCGCGTCGGGGGTGGCGTCGTCCTCGGCGCGCTCGATCAGCTCCCCGGCGGCGCCGCCGAGCTTCAGCCGCTCCGAGCTCGTGACCGTGGCGGAAGCGCGATCCGGGCCGCGATACGCCGCCCAGGCAAAGCCGCCGGTCAGGCGCGGCTCGACGAGACGAGCGGAGCGCGGCGCCAGCGCCACCAGCTCATCGAGCGGCGACCGATGCAGCCGCTCCCAGAAGAGCGGCAGTGCGACGGCGATGATCACCGCGGCGGCGAGCGGCATCAGCCAGGCGGGGCGGAAGCGGCGCTTCGTCGCGGTGGCGATGTCGGAGACGTTGCTCGTCGCCTCGTCCGCGGAGGTTTCGGTCCGCGCTTCGCTGGCCGCGGACATCACGAGGGCGACCTCGGTCAGGCACTCCTCGCAGCCGTCGAGGTGCTCGACGAGCGCTTGACGTCCCTCGCCGAGGCGCCCTTCCGCGAAGGCCGCCAGCGTTTCGGGATCGGGATGCTGTGACGCGATGCTCATCGATGCTCCGTATCCAAGGACGGCTGCACGCCGTCGCCTTTCCCGGCCGCGAGGCCGAAATCGAGCCGCCCGCCCGCCATGCCGATGAGCTCTGCCGCGTCGGCGGCGTCGATGCCGGCCTTGTTCAGTTCCTGCCGGAGCGTCGCGAGCAGTGCTTCGAGGCGGCGGTAAAGCGGCCGCTGCTCGATGCCGAGGGCACGTGCAATGTCCGAGACGGCCATGCCTTTGCCGAAGCGCAGACGCAGCGCGACGCGGTCCTGTGCCGTCATCGCCGCGAAGGCTGCCTGCACTGCTCGGCTGGCACGATCGGAGCGCTGCCGGAGATCGAGCGCGGTCACGAGATCGTCCGCTTTGGCGGCACCGGCGAAGCGTTCCTCGTCTCCATCCACGACGGCCACGAGTCGCGGCCGCGGTGCGCGCTGCGGCAACGCGGCGGCCACCGCTTCGAGTTGCCCGCTGTCGGCATCCGGGTGCGCCGCCTTCGTCAGTACCAGCGCGTCGGCGAGCGACCGCCCTTCATGACGCAGCAGCCGCTCCAGCATCACGGCCGCCTCGCCGCGCCGCGTCGCTTCCGCCGAGGCGTACCAGCGGCCCTCCGTTCTCTTCTGGTCGATGAAGAGACGGCGCACCACGATGATGACGTAGCTGGACAACGACGATCGGCCTTCGTGCCTGCGCAGGATCGCGCAATCGTTGGCCAGGAGCGCGATCCGGGCCGATGACGCGAAGTCCTCCGCGTCGGCGCCATAAAGGCGCACGTTCCGGCACACCTGAGCGATCGCCTGCTCGATGGCCTCGAGGTTTTCCTCGAACAGCGTCGTGTCTGTGTGGATCGCGCCATGGTCCCACATACGGACGGCATTCATGATTTTTTATCCGTCAAGGAAAGATCACGCCGTCGAACAGATGCTCGCCGGCCGACACGATGAGCGTGCGCGAAACGTCATGGCCGGGGACACGCCATGCTGCAGATGAAGAAGATCGCCATCCGGACGCTGCAGCGGCGTACGACGCGGAGGGCTGAAGCGTGTGGCGTTGTCCGTTGCCGTCCCTGCGTTCGACGGGCCGAACCTTTCGGCAACAGCCAACGCACACCGGACAAAGCCGTTTTCCGCGGGAGAACACGAGTGCGGTAGCCAGGCGATTCGCCACCGCACTCCGGCACCGTTACGCTCTGTGCTCGTCGCGCTCCTCGGCGTTTTTCGGCTCGTGCTTCTTGAGCGACTGCTTCGCCACGACGGAATCGGGCATGGCCTGGTTCAGCGTCGCCTGTACTTTGTACTTCAGCGGGACGATGACCTTCGCCTCCCCTTTCATCAGGGCGTCGTAACCGGCGCGGGCGACGTCGGCGGGATCAGACAATTTCTCGTCGAGGATCCTGCTGTCCTGCGCGTGGGCGCGCTCGAAGAAGTTGGTATCGGTCGGGCCGGGCAGCAGGGCCGTGACGGTGACGCCGGTGTCGGCCAGCTCCGCCCGCAGCGCCTGGGCGAATTCGTACACGAAGGCCTTCGTCGCGCCGTAGATGCTGAGATAGGGCGCCGGCATGACCGAGGCGACGGAGGCGGTCATGAGGATGCGGCCGGAGCCGCGCTGGACCATGGAAGGGGCGAAGAGTTTCGTGAGCTGGAGACAGGCGATGGCGTTGAGCTGCACCATGGCGATCTCTTCGTCGAGGTTCGTCTCGATGAACTTGCCATAGACGCCGACGCCCGCATTGTTGACCAGCACGTCGAGCTGCCGGCCGCGGCGCTGCACCTCGCCGTACACGTGGTGCGCACCGTCGCGCTTCGACAGGTCGGCCGTGATGGTCTCGACTCTGCCGCCGCTGCCGAGCTGCCGCACTTCAGTCGCGGCCTGCTCGAGGCCGGCGTCCTCGGCGACGAGGATGACGTCGTAATTGTCTTTGGCGAAGCACTTCGCCAGCTCGAGGCCGATACCACTCGAAGCGCCAGTGATGAGAGCGAGAGGATTGCTTTGACTCATGGCTCGGGTGATTGCAAATTCGAGGTCAGTTTGCACCACACGCAAGTCAAAACTGACAGGGAACGATGGGACAAATGTAGGACCTAGTGTCGCGTCACGCTTAAAAGCGTAGGTGATTTGCGAGCGCCGGTGGGCTGGATGCAAGCCGCCGCGACGCAGGCGATGCGGTGGCATCGT
>DASWMP010000271.1:0-4412 GCA_036399695.1 Thermoanaerobaculia bacterium
AACTTCACGATCACGACTCCGGTCGACACCGTCCGCCTCGGCGCTGACGGGCAGGGCTCGATGGTGTTCACCGTCGCCAACTCCGCCGCCGGTCCGAACAGCGGCATGGCCAAGCTCGCCCCGCTCGGGGAGACGAAAGCCGAATGGCTGACGCTCACGGGCGAGACGGTTCGCGAGTTCCCGGCCGGCGGGACGCATCAATTCTCCGTCGCCGCGAACGTCCCGGCCGGTACGCCGCCCGGACGCTATACCTGGCGCTTCGACATGGTCTCGGCGCGCCGGGCCGGTGAAGAGCGGGACGAAGGGCCGGTCGTCGGCTTCGAAGTGCAGGCCACCGAGGCGAAGAAGAAGGGCATGCCATGGTGGGTGTGGGCCGCGGCGGCGGCGGTGGTGCTGGTCGTCGGCGCCGTGGTCGCGATCGTTGCGGGCCGCGGCGGCTCGACGCGCGGCGCGGCGCCGAACGTCGTCGGGCAGCACGTCGTCGACGCAATCGTGGCCGTGCAGGCCGCCGGTTACCGGACGCCGCTCGCCGGGCGGCAGAGCGCGACCGCCACGCCCGGTACGGTGGTGGACCAGGTGGAAGGGGAGGGCGGCGTCGTCCAACTCGGCGTGGCCACGGCCACCGGCGCCGGGATCGTTCTGGCCCAGGCCGATCAGGAGCGGCTCGGCGTTCAAGCCGTCGACGCGCTGCGCAAAGAGTTTCCCCTCGCCCCCGGCACCATTGAACTGCCGGACTTTCAGAACGCCGACATGGTCAAGGCCATCATCGACGTCGAGCGTCTCGGCCTGATGCCGGACGTCAAGCTTCAGGCGAGTGCCCCGGCGTCCACCGGCAAGGTGATGACGCAGGTGCCGGGGCCGAAGAACCCGGTGGCCAAAGCCACTACGGTGCAGCTCGTGGTCGGCACCGGACCGGGTCCATTTCGCCCGCCGCCAAAATTCGGCACCCTCTCGCAGGCCACGCAGATGGACGTCATGAGGCAGGCCACGCAAATGCAGCACAACAACAACAGCTTCGGGAAAGTAACTGCCGCGCGCCGGCTCCCCGTGGTCGCCACAGGAACCCAGCAATGAACCGCTCCGTCCTGGCGGTCGCCGTCCTGCTCGCAGTGGCGGGTTGCGGCGGCGATCGCTTCGACCTCCAGAACCCGCCGCGCTGGCTGAAGAACATCAAGTCGGCCATGCCCTCGAAGCCGCTGCTCGTCACCGACGTCCGCGGCGACTGCTTCGGCCCCCGTTTCGGCCGCTGCTCCGAGACCGTGCTCCGGTCGAAGAAGTTCGTCCGGAGCGCGAAGGTGCGGCTGCTCGCCGGAAACGAAGTGAGGATGTCGTACCGCGACGTCTCCGTGACCATCACCCGCGACTCCGACGGCGAGCTGCCTGTGCGCCGCGAAGGGGGCGAGCTGATCTTCGACTGTGTGGCCACGGACGAGAACGGCTGCGCCGTCGTCCTGCTGAACTGAAGGCCAGCCATGCTCGACTCGCTCCGCAAACCGTTCCTCTTTCTCTGCGCGATCCTGATCGTGCTGGCGGTGCTGGTCGAGCTCGGCTCCGGCTGGCTCGTCCGGCCACCGGCTCTGCAGCGCGGACTGCCGCCGGACATCGCCTCTCAACTCTCACCCGCGCAACTCCTCATGGCCCAGCGGCAACTCGCCTCGATCCCCAGCGCCGGCCAGAGCGAAGAGCCCCCCGGCTACGGAATCACCGCACTGGCCAAGGTCGACATCATGCTGCTCCTGACGATCGGCCTGATGGCGCTCTCGCTCGTCATCGGCGATCACCTGCAGGGGCGGACGCAGGGGATCATCGGCCTGATCGTCGGCGTGCTGGTCTTCATCGCCGCGTTCAAGGAGCTCTTCGCCGCCTTCATCGAACTGATGATCCGGGTGACGCTCCTGCTCGCGGTCCCGTTCGGCACGATCGCTTACATGGCGCTCTACGCTTCCTTCGATCGGAGCGGTGCGGCCATGATCCTCGGCCTGTCGTGGTTTCTCAAAATAGCCGCGGTCGTTTGCCTCATCCTGGCTCAGCAGAAGTACCTCAAGCAGACCGGGCTGATGCTGCTGGTGGCGACGTCGCTCATCGCCTCGTTCGTCGTCTCCTTCCTTCACGGACTGCCGCCCGGGTTCCTGGTGAACATCACCGATCCGATCGCCGCCATCGTCTGCGACATCCTCGCGTTGATCTGGGCCGTCGTGGCCGTCCTCTACGGAATCGTGGCCGTGATCAAGGCGCTCCAGCCTGCCTGATGACTGGTCAAGATGTTGACTAGTCAGTGGAGTGACTGGGAGCCAATGTCGTTTTTGGTTGTCGGTTTTTGGTGCTGCGCTCCCCAAGAGTCATAGCGGGTCACACGTGGCGTCGGCGCAGCACCGAAAACCAAAAACCAAAACCAACAACCGCTTCCCCCCGGGGGATGACATCGGCCCGGCCGTTCGTTTACCCCCCTGCCACATGCCGTCCGATCGTCTCGACAGACTGAAAGCGCGCCTCAAGGAGCTCCCCGAACGCCCCGGCGTTTACATGCACAAGAATGCAGAAGGGGAGATCATCTATGTAGGAAAGGCGCGGAACCTGCGCAGCCGGGTCTCCTCCTACATCGTCGGGAAGGGTGCGCGCGACGCGAAGACGATGACGCTGATCAACGAGATCGAGACGATCGATTTCGTGACCACGAACAATGAGCTCGAGGCCATCCTCCTCGAGAACAACCTCATCAAGACGAATCAGCCGCGGTACAACATCCTCCTCCGCGACGATAAGAGCTATCCGTACCTCAAGGTCACGCTCTCGGAGGACTTCCCGCGGGTCGTCTTCACCCGCCGGACGGACCGCCGCAAAGGCGACCTCTACTTCGGGCCGTTTTTCGCCGGCACAGCCCGGCGAATCCTCAAGCTCGTGGCCGATCAGTTCAAGCTCCGGAGCTGCGACCTGGCCATCACCGACGGCAAAAGCGCCCTGAACCGTCCCTGCCTCTACTACGACATGCACCAATGTCTCGGTCCCTGCGTCGTCGGCCTGACGACGAAGGACCAGTACCGGGAGATGTCGGACGACGTGGTCCTCTTCCTCAGCGGCCGCACCAAGGAGCTGCAGGAACGGCTGAGCCAGCGCATGTACAAGGCGGCCGAGGATGAGGTGTACGAGCTGGCCACGTACTATCGCGACCTCATCCGTACGGTGGAGCGCATCCAGGCCGAGCAGCAGGTGGCCTCGGCGGAAGACGAAGACGTGGACGTCTGGGGGCTGTACGAAGAGGGGGGTGACGTTGCGGTCCAGCTCTTCGTCATCCGGAACGGCAACGTCGTCGACCGCCGGGAGCTCTTCTGGGAGAAGGTGCCGGAGTACCAGCCCGGCTACTTCCTCAGCGAAGTGCTGCAGCGCTACTACCAGGACAACCTCTTCATCCCGCCGGAGGTCCTGATCCCCTTTGATGTGGACGACGAGCCGCTCATCAACGAATGGCTGAGCCAGCAGACCAGCCGGAAGGTGCACGTGCGCGTCCCTCAGCGAGGCAAAGGGGTCGACCGGATCGAGCTGGCCAACCGGAACGCCCGCCTCTCGCACGAGTCGCGCTTCAAGAAGTCGACGCAGGACCGTCTGGCCATTGCCGCCCAGCGCCTCGGCCAGGTCCTCGGCTACGACCGGGAGATCGGCCGCATCGAGTCGTTCGACATCTCGAACATCCAGGGCAGCGACTCGGTCGCCGGCATGGTGGTGATGGACCGCGGTAAGTTTGACAAGAACCAGTACCGCATCTTCAATATCAAGACGGTGATCGGGGCCGACGACTTCCGCTCGATGGCTGAAGCCGTGGACCGCCGTTACCGCCGCCTGCTGGAAGAAAAGAAGTCGCTGCCCGACCTGATCCTGATCGACGGCGGCCGCGGCCAGCTCAACGCGGCCCTGGCGGCGCTGAACAAGCTGGGCATCGAGGAGATCCCGATCGCCGGCCTGGCGAAGAGGGAAGAGGAGATCTATCTCCCGGATCGCGAGGAGCCGATCCTGCTCGAACGACGCGACCCCGCCCTGCAACTCCTGCAGATGGTGCGCGACGAAACGCACCGCTTCTCGGTCTCGTCCCACCGCCGCCGCCGCTCGAAACGGACGCTCCACAGCGCCCTGGACGACCTGCCGGGGATCGGCGAGAAGCGCAAACGCCTGCTCCTCGAACGCTTCGGCAGCGTGAGCGCAGTCAGACAAGCAAGCGCCCAGGACCTGGTCAACGTCCTCGGCCGCAAGGTCGGCCAGACCCTGTACGACGAATTGCACGCTGGGTAGTCGACAGGAAGACGACGAGAGGCCTCCGGCCGGCGGCCACGGGCCGCAGCGCTTGTTGGCCAAGCCGCAGTCGACCCTACTTACTAACGTGTTGACCGCGACGCCGTGCGCCGAGCCTGAGGCTACCAGCG
>DASWMP010000272.1:0-7261 GCA_036399695.1 Thermoanaerobaculia bacterium
CCCCACCCTTGGTGAGCCGGCGTAAGCCGGCGGCACGGGTGTCGCCGGCTCACGCCGGCTCGATGAAGGGGAACCTGCGATCGACCCCGGGCTTGCGCCCGGGGCTACGACGCTGTCGCCCGCGCAGCGGGCTGAAGACGCTGGCGCCCGCACAGCGGGCTGAAGCCGGTGCCGCTGGGAACGCGCGGCCCTTACGGCAACGGTGCGATCACCGCCCGCGCAGGCACCACGGCACTGCACCCATTCCCCATCGCGGTGGCATCCGACAACACCGAGAACCTGCCCTGGGCCGACATTCTCGTCGTCACCCAGGCCGGACGGGAGTTTTCCTCCGCGAGGTTGATGTAGAACCAGCCGGCGACGTCGCCGCTGATGACTCTTGGCAGGCGCTCGTCCGTGGCGGCCAGCGATTCGGCGAGATCCGTCGCGTAGACGTCGATCGGCGGGGGAGGGTCGAGGAGGTGGAGGTCCAGCACGAACGGATTCTCCCGCTCATCGAAGGCCACGATCTCCATCGGCTGGATTGCGCCGTTCACGTCGTAAATGTTGCAGTTTGTGCCGGTGCCGGTGGTCGACTGACGCCAGAACTGCAGATTCGTCGACATCCCGTTGCCTTCGATCCAGCGCGCGGCAAAGACGGACGGCAGCGGCTGGCGGCGATCGCGGTGGCCGGGCACGTAATGCTCGTAGAACGAAGCCGTCAGGTTCGTCGGGGTGGCCGCACCGGCCGCGCCGCCTTCAGGCGTCGCGCGGATGTGCACCATTGGACTGCCCTGGGCGTAGTTGCCGGTCGTGTTGTCCGGATCGACGTGCTGGTAGTCGCCCGTCAGCACGTTGTCGTACAGGAGCTCGTCGTAGTAGCGCGCCTCCGTCGGGACGGCGCTGGTGCAGGTCGCGACGACGTCGATCGTCAAGTAGCCGGTGGCGTAGCGCTCGTGATCCGACCCGACAGGTTCCGCGCCGCACACCAGCGGGAACACCCCCTGCGTCAGTGCGGCGATCGTGTTCTGCCGCAGCACTTCCGGGATCCGGCCACGGCTCTGACCCACCCCGGTACACGCCTGCCCGGCAGCCGGAAGGAAGTTCGGATTGCCACCGATGTTCGAGGCCGAGCGCGCGCCGGGCGTGATCTCGTTCGACGTTCCCTGATCGGGCGCGATGAGGCCGCGATTCAGCACGTCCGCCAGATTGATCGACTGCACGTCATAGCCGGTCAGGAAGATGTTGAACGACAGGACCGGATAGCCGTAGTCGGTCCAGATCGTCACGTGCGCGATCTGCGGCTGCGCCGTCACGTTCGTGACGGCAAACAGCGTCGTGCGCGACACGGATGCAGGCCGGTCCACATCCACCTCGAAGTACGGCAGGAGGAGCGTCGCGGCCGGATAGAGGCCGACGTCGCAACTGTCGTCGTTGTTCGTGTTGGCCGGAGAGGTGGCGATGTTGGCCGCCCGCGGATTGGCGTTGGGCCGCGGCTCGATGGGCGAGCCCAGCGGCACCGCCGGCGAGCAGCCATTGCCGAGGGCCACGACGTCCTGGGAAGTGGAGTAGCGCCCCTCCGCCGACATCACGGACGAGATCCAGCTCTGGCGGTCGGCCGTGTTGATGTACATCCAGCCGGCGACGTCGCTCGTCTCCAGGATCGGGAAGCGGTCGATCGGCACGCGGGAGGTGGCCGGCAGCGTCCCGGTCATGGCCACGCTCGACGGGTTCTCGCGCTCGTCGAAGCGGACGACTTCCGGCGGCGGAATGGCGACACCGGTCTGACCGCACGTCCGCACGGCCCTCCCGGTCCAGAACTGCAGCGTCGTAGCGAACGACGTCGCACCCGCGTCGATGTAGCGGGCAGCGAACGTCGTCGGCAGCGGCTGGCGGCGATCGTGGCCGCCGTAGAACGTGCGCGGCAGCGCAGTGTCGGTGTAATGGCTGGCGCCGGGCAGGCCGCCCTCCGGGATGGCGCGGAGATGCACCAGCGGATTGCCGTTCGCGAACTCGCCGCTGCCGGAGATGTGCTGGTAATCGCCCGTCAGGACGTTGTCGTAGAGCAGGAACTCACCGTACGTCGCGTCGGCCGGAGACTCCGCGCCGCAGTCGGCGACCAGGTCGATCGTGGCGTAACCGATGGCCGCGCCGTGCACCGTGCCGATCGGCCCGGAGTCGGGGCAGAAGAGCGGCGACACGCCGGTCGTCAGCGCGGCCTGGATCGCCGCCACCCCGAGCGGGTGGATGCCGGCCTCGTTCTGCGAGGCCCCGCACGCCTCGGCAGACGTGTAGAAGCGCGGATTCCCGGTCGTGTTGCTCAGCGAGCGAGCTCCCGGTGTGCTCCGGCTGTTCGCGCCATTGGGCGGAGCGATGACGCCGCGCACGAGGATGTCGTACATGTTGATCGACTGCACGTCGTAGCCGGTCAGAAAGAGGTTGAACGTGAAGACCGGGAACGACAGGTCGGTCCAGAGCGTGACGCGGGCGATCTGCGGCTCGCGCGACACGTTGACGACCGTGAACAGCGTCGTCCGCCCGTCGCCGGGCGTCGCCTCGAGGTCGACTTCGAAGTAGGGCAGCAGCAGCGTCGCCGCAGGCAGCGTGGCGAGGTCGCAACTGTCGTCGTTGGCCGTGACCGCGGCATGCGCGGTGACGGTCGTGAGCAGCGCGAGCAGAACGAGGACTTTTCTCATGGCGCGGGTTGAATCACAGCCGGTACTGGCGCTGCCGTTGAACAGCCGTTACCCAGGGCAGTGGCGTCCGACATGACGGAAAAGCGGCCCTGTGCCGACATCCGTGTCGTGACCCACGCCTGCTTGTTCGTGCGCCCGGCGGCGGTGTCCGCGAGATTGAAGTACATCCAGCCGCCGACGTCACCGCTCGTGTTGTCGGGGAAGATGTCGTCGGTCGCGGTGACGCTGCTGGTCACGGGACTGCCGATGATCAAGGGAGGACAGAGGATGTTGCACGGGACATTCGCAAAGGGGTTCTCCCGCTCGTCGAAACGGACCAGCTCCGCGATCGAGATGCTCCCGTTGCGCGCGAAGTCGGCGCAGGTCACACCGGAGCCGGTGCGCGGCTCGCGCCAGATCGTGTACTCGGTCTGCATCCCCGAGAAGCCGCCTTCGATGAAGCGCGCGGCGAACGTGGACGGCAGCGGCTGACGGCGATCGCGCCGCGGCGTGAGCTGGCTCTGGTAGTTGCCGTAGAACGTCGACGCCAGATTCGTTTCGAGGAGCTCGCCGGCGGCGCCTCCTTCCGGCGTTGCACGGATGTGCACCAGCGGCGAGCCCTGCGCGTAGTTGCCCGTCGCGGCGTTCGGATCGATGATCTGGTAATCGCCGATCAGCACGTTGTCGTACAGGATGTCCTTCGCGAAGTACTCCGCGTCGTTCGGGAACGCCGTGCTGCAGGTGGCGGCGACGTCGATGGTGAGATAGCCGACCGCCGCCTCGTGCTGGCCGCCGATGGCGATGTTGTTGCCGCAGCTCAGCGGGAAGATCCCGGCCGTGAGCGCGGCGATCACGTTCTGACGCAGGATCTCGGGGAGGCGTCCGCGGCCCTGGGCCGTGGCGTTGCAGAGGGTGGCCGCATTCGGCAGATGGTTCGGATTGCCGCCGACGTTCGGCGCCGAGATGCTGCCCGGCGGCGTTTCGTTCGACGTCCCCTGATCGGGCGCGACGATGCCGCGCAACAGGATGTCGTAGAGGTTGATGGCCTGGACGTCGAAGCCGGTCAGGAAGATGTTGAAGGTGAGGAGCGGGTAGCCCCAGTCGCTGAAGAGCGTGACATGCGCGATCTGCGGCTGCGCCGTCACGTTCGTGACGGTGAAGAGCGTCGTCCGCGCCACCGAGGCGGGCGCGTTCACCTGCACCTCGAAGTAGGGGAGCAGCAGCGTCGCCGCCGGATAAAGGCCGACGTCGCAACTGTCGTCGTTGTTCGTATTACCGGGCGAGCTGGCGAAGTTGTTCGCCCGCGGGTTCTGGTTGGCGCTCGGCTGAATCGGTGCCGGCTGGGGCAGCGCGGGGGAGCAGCCGTTGCCGAGAGCTACCACGTCCGCGGAAGCCGAATAGCGGCCTTCGGCGGACATCGTCGACGACACCCACATCTGCTCCGGGCGGTTGCCGTTCGCAACGCCATTGATGTACATCCAGCCGGCGACGTCCGAGCCGAAGGAGTGGACGTCGATCAGCGAAGCCGAAGGAACGACGTTCGCGAGCTGTCGGACGTTCGGATTCTCCCGCTCGTCGAATTGCTGGAATGCGATCGTCCCGTCGGCTGCCGCATTACCGCAGGCCGAGGTGCGCTCCCGCCAGACCTGCAACTGAGTCTCGAAGCCGGTGGCGCCACCGTCGATGACGCGAGCGGCGAAGACCGAAGGCAGCGGCTGGCGGCGATCGCGGCCATTCGTGCCGCGGGCGGAGTAGAAGGTCCACGGCATGGCCGTGTCGATCCTGCTGCCGGCCGCTCCTCCCTCGGGCACGGCTCGGAGATGGACGAGCGGATTGCCGCTCGCGAAGTTGCCGCTGCCGGAGATGTGCTGGTAATCGCCGGTGAGCACGTTGTCGTACAGCAACTGGTCGAAGTAACCCGCCTCGTCCGGCATCGTCAGGCTGCAGTCGGCCACCAGGTCGATCGTGGCGTAGCCGATGGCCGCCGTGTGCGCCGTCCCGATCGGGCCGCTCGCGCAGAGCGACGGCACGTTGCCGGTCGTGAAGGCCGCGCGGAGAGCCTCCTGCGCGACGGCCGGGAAGATCTGCGGATTGATCCCCCTGCGGCAGTTGCTGGCCGCCTGCCCGGTGAAACGGGGATTGCCCGTGACATTGCTGGCCGAGCGCGAACCCGGCGTCGTCTCGGCACTGGTGCCGTTCGGCGGCGCGATGAGCCCGCGCACCAGCAGGTCGTACACGTTGATGGCCTGGACGTCGTAGCCGGTCAGAAAGAGGTTGAACGAGACCACCGGGACCGAGAGATCGGTCCAGAGCGTGACGCGCGCGATCTGCGGCTCCCGCGACACGTTGACGACCGTGAACAGCGTCGTCCGGCCGTCGCCGGGCGCCCCCGTGAGGTCGACCTCGAAGTACGGCAGCAGCAGCGTCGCCGCGGGGAGAGTGGAGATGTCGCAACTATCGTCGTTGGCGGTGGTGGCCGCATCCGCGGTCAGGGCAGTGAAGAGGAGCAGGAGAACGAAAAGCTTCTTCATGGTTGCCTCCAGTGCAGGATTGTGAAAAGCGCGTAGCGCGCCCAGGGAGCTACGCGCGGGGACTGCTCTCCGCGCTTGTCATCAGCGCAGGTACCTCATGGCGTCACCCCCAGCAATTGCCCGTTGAGATGCCGGGAATCCTCCGACAGCAGAAAAGCAATCAGCTCCGCGATCCCGGCCGCCGGAACCAGCTTCGACGCCGGCGTCGAAGCCCGGTTCTCCGGCGTGTCGATCGACCCGGGGAGAAGCGCGTTGACCGTGATCCGCCGCTTGCCCAGTTCCTTCGCCAGCGATTCGATGAACGCATTCAGCGCCGCCTTCGACGCCACGTACGCACCGATGCCGGCCGGCTTCGTCTGCGAGGCCACGGAGCTCATGGCCACGATCCGCCCGCCGTCCTCGATCTGCGGCGCGAGCGTATGCACGGCACGGACGAACGGCATCAGGTTCGTCTCGAGCTGCTTCGTGAACTCGTCCGGGGAGGCGCCGCCGCCGAAGCCGCCGACGAGATTCACCAGCCCATGAAACGGCGCGTACTGCAGCGCCTCCTCGAGTGAGCTCGCGCCGATGAGATTCTCATGCGCCGCCAGCTTCTCGAACGATTCCCGCGTGCGGTAGACCACGATGCAGCGGTAGTCGCGGACCAGACGCGGAACCACCACACTTCCAAGATCTCCGGTCCCACCGGTAATGACGATCGTTTTCATGTGCTGGCTCCTTGCACTTTGTCAGCGCCACCCAGCCGTGGAGGGATCGGCGCACTCTGTGCGCCTGTACACGGCAACGCCGCTCCGGCGCCGGCGACGCTCCGCTTCGTCGCGTCAGTCGTGGTGCTTCGGGTCAGCAGGTCGATCATCGTCATGCTCACAGCGGCCCGAAGGGCTCGCTCTTGTCACGCAGCGGAGAGCAGCCATTGCCGAGAGATACGGCGTCGAAGAGGACGCTTCTGCGGCCGGCCTGCTGGAGGACGACGACCCATGCCTGGCTGGCTTCGGACAGGCGGTTGAGATCCAGGTACAGCCAACCCTCGAACGAGCCGGAGGTCACCGGCGCCAGCCGGTCGTCGGAGATCCGGATGCGCTCGCCACTGAAAATCCGCGGCGGCACGATGGGCACTTGAAAGCCGCCGCAGTTCACCTCGCAGGCCACGAACGGGTTCTCGCGGTCGTCGAACGTCGCCGCCTGCTGATAGCGGTGGAACTGGAAGCTCTCGTTGTTGTCCATTACTGTCAACGGCGGCTCGCGCCAGATGAGGAACGACGACCGGCCGAGATTCCCCACGGACGGCGCATCCCTCCAGTTCATCGCGAAGACGGCCGGCAGCGGCTGACGGCGGTCGACGCCGCGAGGAAGTCCGGCAGCCGCGGTGAGGCGTCCGTAGAACGTCTGTGGCCGCGGCAGGAACGTGCCGGAGGGCCCACCTTCCGGGACCGCGCGGATGTGGACCAGCGACGTCCCGGCCACGTCCGTCTCTCCGTTGTTCTCGACGAGCTGCCAATCGCCGATGAGAGCGTTGTCGTAGAGGAGGTCGTCGTAGTACGCCGCCTCCGTGGCGAATGTGTCGCGGCAGGCCGCGACGACGTCAATCGTCGCCCAGCCGACGCCACCGCCCAGCCGGGCGACGGCGGCTTCGCGGATCGCCGGTGGCAGGATGCCGCCGCCACATCGTGCAGCAGCGTTGGTGAGCTGGTTCTGGTTGTATTGCAGCGAGCGTGCGCCGCGCCGCGCTTCCGGTGAGGCCGTCACGCCGGTGGTCAGGACGGTGCGCAAATCGACGCTCTGCACGTCGTAGCCGGTGAGCTGCAGGTCGAAGCGCAGCACCGGCGCCCCCTCCTGCGACCACAAGGTCACGGCCGCAATCTGCGGAGCGGCCGATACATTCGTGATCGTGACGATCGTGGTCGTCCCTTCGTCGGTCTGAAAGTACGGCAGCATCAGCGTCGCCGCGGGAGCGACGCTGATGTCGCAGGAAGCGTCGTTGCCGATGACCTGCGCCGGCAGCGGGAGCGTCATCAGCAGCAAGGCCACCAGCAGCAACGCCACCACCACACTTCCAAGATCTCCGGTCCCACCGGT
>DASWMP010000273.1:0-15901 GCA_036399695.1 Thermoanaerobaculia bacterium
CCCCCCCCCCCCCCACTCCGACATCAGAGCCACCGCACATCCGGTTTGGCGCCTGGCTCCACGAACGCCGCGACCCGCTCCCCCTCCCGCTCGATCTCTGCCTTGGCGGCTTTGCTCAGCTTTCCGAACGGTTCCAGCGTCAGGGTGGCGGTCTTCTTTTTCACCTCCACCTCCCACACGCCTGCCACGAAGCCGTCCACCAGGAACGTTGGCAGTACGCGCAGGTTCTTCGACGGGGTGATGCGGGGGCGGTACTGGTCCGCGATGATGCGGGAGCGGTCGGCGTGCGCGAGAAGCAGGTTGTCGTACTCCGGGAGGAAGCGCACCGGCGCGGGGGTGTCTTCGGCGGGGCGCGGCGCGTCCGGCAGGTCGAACAGCTCGCGCCCCTTCTCGTCGCGGAAGACCTCCAGTCTGGGCCGCAGCGGCTCGACGATCTCCCGTCCGCCGGTGAAGCCGGACCACGTCTGAAAGTCCGTCACGCTGGCCGGGCCGAACGCGCCGAAGAAGCGGAGCGCGAGCGCGGCCGGAGAGGCGCTGGCCGCGAGCTTCTTGCCGAGGTGCGTTTCGGCGACCGCGAATGCCGCCGTGCCGTGCCAGCCCCAGGGCATGTCCGCTGACGGCACCTGCAGCAGCGGGAGCTTCATTCGAACGATGAAGCCCATGGCCCGGTCGTTCCAGTCGGGATGGAGGACGGCGAGGTGCTTTCGCAATGCGTCGAACGTCGCGGGAGTCCGGTCGAGGAACGCCCGTGCGTCCGCCAGGAGCCGGTCTTGATCGATGTTGCCGGAGTCCTTCGCGACGATCGACTCGATGGCGCGGTCGAAGACCGGCTGCAGCGCGGGCCGCTGTTTCAGGTACTCCTTCGCGGAAACGAGGTGCAGCGTGCCGCGCATCATCGTGGCGCGGACGAGCTGGCCCTTCGTCGCGGCCTGCGTCAGTTGTTCGCGATCGAAGTTCTCCAAGCGGGACCAGAGGCCGAGGTAGGGGGGACGGGCGAGCTGCGCCTGCATGCCTCCGAGCTGCTCGACGGCGGCGACGGCGGTCATGTTCGAGCGTTCCAGGAGGAGCTGGCGGGCGAGGGTGGCGCGGCTGAGAGCGCGGACGGTCAACGAGCTCATGTGAACATCAAGATAACATCTGCTACTATGTTCCATCCGCGATCGGTCGCGGCGACTCCAACGTCTCAGGTAGGTTCATCAAATGAAGCGATTCGTCCTCGCCTCCGCTGCTGTGCTGGTGCTTGCTCTTGCTCCTGCCGGGTTCGCTGCCGGTCAGGCGCCCTGCAAATCTGTCTCCGACTCGAAGCTCATGTCGGCGCTCCTGCGCCAGGCACCGGGGCTCAAGTCCGACGTGCTGCGCCTGGCGCTCGACGCCACCACCTGCGCCGCGCAGCGCGGTCTGGTGAAGCGGCAGGACGTGCTCACGGTCATCGACTACTCGCTTCCCTCCACGCAGCCCCGCCTCTTCACCTTCGATCTCGCTTCCAAGCGCCTGCTCTTCCGCGAGCTCGTGGCGCATGGCAAGAACAGCGGTGAGGTCAACACGACCCGCTTCTCGAACGCCTCCGGCAGCCTCGCCACCAGCATCGGCCTGTTCGTCACGGCCGATCCCTACTTCGGCAGCAACGGTTACTCGCTCCGCCTCCGCGGGCTCGAGGAAGGCTTCAACGACATGGCCTGGGACCGCGCCATCGTGATGCACGGCGCCACCTACGTCAGCCGCGCGGCCATCTCCGCGCTCGGCCGCCTCGGCCGGAGCTGGGGCTGCCCCGCCGTCCGGAAAGAGATCGCCAAGAAGATGATCGACACGCTGCGCGGCGGCTCGCCGGTTTTCGCTTACTACCCGGAGCAGGAGTACCTGAAGAAGTCGCAGTTCGTCGCTTCCCGCTGACGCAGCACGGGACGTGCATTCGACGGTCGTCATGAAAAAGACGGCGATCGTCACGCTCATCCTGACGCTCGGCTGCACGTCGATGCAGCAGCGACCCTCGCAGGCCCGGAATTCAGGCCCCTCGGAATTCAAGAACCTGAAGATCCTGCCGCGCAACATCTCGCGCGACGAGCTGACCGCGATCATGCGCAACTTCAGCCGCTCGCTCGGCGTGCAGTGCAATCACTGCCACATCGTGACGGCGACGACGCCGAAGACGCAGTTCGACTTCCCGTCGGACGCCAAGGAAGAGAAGCGCGTCGCCCGGGTCATGATGCTCATGACCAACGAGATCAACACCTCCTGGATGGAGCAGGTCGAGGCAGCCGAAGGGGAGGACGCCTCGCACCGCGAGAGTGAAGAGCAGAGCGCGACCGCCGCACCGGCGATGCCGCGCGTGGCCTGCTGGACCTGCCACCGCGGCAAGCCGGAGCCGGAGATGCCGCCCCCGCCGCCCGCGGCCGCACCGGCGCCGAAGCCGGCTACATAATCTTGGAGTGCGGTGGCGAATGCCACCGCCGGACAGACAAGAGTGTCTGTCCCACATTTCCGAACCGTATGTGGGACAGACACTCCTGTCTGTCCGGTTTCCGAGATGGCTCCGCTACTTGCGCACGGCTCGCCGCCGGCCCGGTTCCGCGGGCGCCTGCTGCGCTTTCCAGAACCGGAGCGCTACCCTCAGCGCCTCCGGGGAGCTCTGCGGTGCGGCGCGGCCGAGTTGATCGCGGGTGTTCACGCCGTGGCACGAGCCGCAGACGCGCACCTCTCCGGGCTGAAAGGTCAGCCAGTAGCGCTCGCGCACCACAGCCGTTCCGGCGCCGTCGGTGGTCTGCCAGCTCAGCGCCCGCTGTGCGGGGACGAACGCCGCCATCGAGCCGTCGGCCTCGATCTTCACGCTCGACTGCGGACCGGTCGTGGCCGGATTCGTCACGTCGTGCATCAGCCGGGCGAGGACGCGCCGTCCCGCGCGGGGTGAATCGGCGCCGCCGATGCCGCGAAGCTGATCCGCCTGGAAGAGCTGCATGTGGGCGATGTCGTAGGCCTTGCCGCTCGCGGTCGTGGAGCTGGCGTTGCCGCCGGCCACGCGCAGGTTGTACGGTTGCTGGCGGTCGGCAATGTCGCGCGACGTCACGTCGCGGCTGACGATGAGAGCCAGGTTCCGCGTGGCCAGGTCGCGCCGGAAGGTGATCGGATCGACGCCTTCCTCGCGGAAGACTTTCGCCTCCGGCTCTTCGAGCGGCGTCGTGCGCGGGACGGGCTTCGGCCGCGCGCGCACTTCGACGGCGTGCAGCTCCCACAGCTCGCCGGACCAGGTCACCAGGACGTCGGGATCCCAGTACGAGACAGTGGCGGTCAGCCCCGGCGTCAGCGGCTCGGCGGCGACGAACGCGCCGTTCCGCGGGACGAGCTCTTTGATGCGGAAGGCGTAGCGCGACTTCGGATTGGCGCGCGTGCCGTCGTTGCGGTCGGGACGCACTTCGCTGGTGTGGGACGCGAGCAGCATCCCGTTCGCCAGCGGCAGCGGATCGCGGTAGTGGCCGGAGTGATCGGCCGGCGGCGTGCCGCTCTCGATGAACTGGCGGGTCGAGCGGGCGGTCACGAACGTGACGTCCATCTGATCGGCGGGCCGGGTCGGCTCGCCGAGGATGGTGATGATCTGGCCCGAAGCGTGGGTGTAGAACTCCGGCGCCTCGGTGCCGAAGTAACGGCCGGGACGCGTCGGGTCTTCGCGGATCTGGAACATGCTCAGGACGTCGTTCTGATTGGCGCGGCCGCTGGTCTCGTCGATGAACTCCACGAGCGCGGCGTCGTCGGTCAGCGAGCGGTCGAAGTAGCTGTGCAGCTCGTGGCGGCCGACGTGGTTCAGCGTCTCCTCGGCTGTGCCGTCTTCGTTGATCTCCCACGGGAAGAAGTGGTTGATGTTGTTGCCCGCGAGGTTCGTCCCCTTGAGGAGATCGGTGCGGCTGCTGCGCGGTTCGGGGAAGATCTCGACGCGCTGGTTCAGCCGCGTGGCGGAGGCGCTTTCATCCGAGTAGTCGAAGGTGCCGTAGGTGTCGATCTCGGTGGTGTCGGTGTCGGCCTGCTGGTCGCGCTGCAGGTGATCCCAGCGGGTGAAGATGACCCGGCCGAAGCTGTCGACGAACGGCGTGAAGGCGCCGGACGGGGTGTGGTTCAGGAGGCGCAGGTTGCCCGTGTTCGGGTCAAGGCTCCAGATGCCGGTGACGGTGGGGGCTTCCTCGTATTCGTCGAGCTGCGGGTAGAGATGGCGCGCGCCATTGCGGGGGCGATCCGTGGTGAAGAGGATGCGCTCGTCCGTGCCGTAGCAGGGGCTGATGTTGTTGAAGCGCTCCGGCTGGTTCGGGATCTTGCGGATGGCCGGCGTTTCGTCTTTGCCGAGGCCCGTGACCTCGTAGAGCTGCCAGTAATACTCCCCCTGCTCGTACTGCCGCGTCGGCGCGCCGATGACCATGCTGAACAGCGCCTTCGTCCCGCTCCAGTGCACCGACGGCTCCCGCACCGCGATGGCATTCGCCCCCTGCATCCCCTCGGTGCCGAATCCGGCCATGCGCGTCAGGTTTTTGAGCGAGCCGTCCGGATAGCGGATCCAGAGGTCCCCGCCGCGTGGCGCGGCATCGATCTGCGCGTCATGGTTGCCGAAGGTGGAGGCGACGGTCGTGAAATCGGACGGCGTCGGCACCTGCGTCACGAAGAGAATCGGATTGGCGACCGCGATCGCCTCGGGCCGCGGCGCGGACGCGCCCAGGGCAAAGATGCTGATCGCGGCGAGCGCGAGTACTTGCTTCTTCATGGTGAGCGGTCAGATTACACCTGCCGCGATCCCGGAAAAGTGCATCGATCACTCGAAAATCGGTGTCGCGCGTCGGCGTGGAGTGCCGCGAAGGCGCCCGCCGAGGCGAGCTGTCGACGCTAGCGCGAGGAGCGGACGGCAGCTCCCGGCGATCCATGGCATGTCCCGGTTCGCCCGCTGCGGCAAAAACAAAAGGGCCGGCTCTTGCGAGCCGGCCCCGGGGGAAACGCTGAGGAGCGGGGTGCTTACTTCACGGCGGCGCGCTTCTTGGTCATCACGTCGCGGATGGTGCTGGCCGGGACGGAGCCGTTGATCGTGACCGACGTGTCCGTGCGGTTGATCTCGAAGCGGCGGAGCAGGGAGACCATCTCCGGGGCTTTGTCCTTCACGGCGAGGCGCATGGCCGAGAGGGCGCCGCGGAGGGTGTCTTCGAGGAGCTCGAGGGTCTCGCCGTCGTTGGCGAGGCCGAAGGCGCCGAGCTTGACGGCGTCGCCGGTGTCGGTGGCCCAGAGGCCCATCGTCGTCACGTTGCGGATGGCGGCGTTGAGGGCGTCGCCCCCCTGCTTGCTCTGCGGGACGCGGGCACCGGCGAGGCGCTGCGCGCGGGTGACGTCGACGAGAGCCCAGGCGGTGGCGCCGGCGTCGATGCGGCGAAGGTCCGTGGCGAGGGCGCCGGCGCTGCGGAAGGCGGTGCCGCCGTTCGCGTACGCCGTGAGGGCCGCGGCGACGGCGCGCTCGTTACCCATGACGGCGAGCTTCGAATCCGGGAAGGCAACGGCGCCGCGCTGATCGCTGTCGTGCTTGTCGTCATCCGGCAGCAGGTAGTAGCCGGCCTTGCGGACGGCGCCGCGGCCGACGAGAGCCGAGGTCAGGCGCTCGACGTTGTAGCGGCCTTCGGCGGCCACGAGGACGTCAGCTTCCTTGCCGAGGTTCGTCAGCGGGGCGGTCGCGACGACGAGGACGTCGATGTCCTTCTTGGGATCGAGACCTGCCTCCGCGAGGAACATGGCGGCGTCACCGTTGCCCCCCATCTTGTCCGCCTGCTCGAAGAGCATGCCGGACAGCGGGCTGCTGCGCATGTCACTGACCTTGACCATGCCGACTGTGACGGCATTGGCCGGCACGAGGGAGAGAGCGTCCGTCTTGGCGAACGCGGGAAAAGCAGCGGTGAGGACCACCGCGGCGAGAGCGAGAGATTTAGCGAAGCGAGTCATGATGATCAAAACTCCTTTCTGGTAAAAAGCCATGATGCAAGAACGAGGCTGAGAATGCCAAACGCGGCGGTGGTGAGATACGAGTAAACGGTGACCTGGATCGGGCCGTTCTGCTCCCGCTCCATGACGAAGGTCATGACGGCCATGAAGAGCTCGGTGCTCTTCGGCACGACCCAGTACATCGAGTCGATCAGCCACGCCTGCCACTCCTTCGACACCATGGCCGCGTACTGTTCGTGCGCTGCCAGCATGAAGCCGAAGAAGAAGATGGCGTAGCTCGTCATGATCGAGACAGCCGTCGAGGACGTCACGACCCCGACGAGGAAAGCGAACGCGAGCAGCACGGCGACCACGAAGAAGATGATGGCGCCGGCTACGAGGAAGCGGGGGTGGGCGACGCTGGTCTTCCACCAGACGATCAGCCACATCGAGCCCATCAGATAAACGATGTTCGAGCCCGCCAGGATCAGTCCGGCCACGTAGCGCGACAGCAGCAACTGCACGCGCCCGACCGGACGGGAGAGATAGAGGTCGATCGTCCCCCGCTCCTGCATGCGAGGCACGAGGTGGGCGGTGGCGAAGATCGCCAGGAAGGTGCAGATCAGGTACAGGAAGCCGGAGAAACCGCCTTCGAAACCGACGACGATCTTCTCGATCGACATGCCGCTGTCGACGGTCACTTCCTTGCCGAAGAGCTTCGCCCCGGCCAGCGCGCCGTTGACGATGTCGAGGTTCACGGCGAACGAGAAGATGATGATGAAGATGGTGGAGAGGAAGAAGTAGGCGAGGAGCGTCCAGCGCGCGGCGGCTTCGCGCATGACGTCTTCGATGTTGGCCCAGAGGACTTTCATTGCATGGCTCCGACCTGGTGCTGCGGATTCGACTCGGTGCGGATGAGATCGACGAAGACGTCTTCGAGGCTCGACCGCACCGGCGTCAGCTCGCTGAGCATGCCGCCGCGGGCGCGGAGCTGGTCGACGAGGGCGTTGAGGTGCGGCACGTCATCGACCGACAGCACCATGTGTCCATTGACGCGCTCGACCTCGGCACCTGATTCGCGGAACGCCCCGACGAGCGCGTCGTCGATCTGCGTCGCCACCATCTTGTACGTTTCTTTCTTGCTGGTCGTGAGCTCGGCGATGGTCCCGTAGGCCGCCACTTTGCCCTTGCGTAGCATGGCCACGCGGTCGCACGTCAGCTCGATCTCAGAAAGGAGATGCGAGTTGAGGAGGACGGCCGTGCCGTTCTCTGAGGCTTCGGCGCGCAGCAGGTCGCGGATCTCGCGGCGGCCCACCGGATCGACACCGTCGGTCGGCTCGTCGAGGAGCAGCACCTTGGGCGAATGGATCAGGGCGCAGGCGAGGCCGAGGCGTTGCGTCATCCCCTTCGAGAACTTCTTCACCTTCACGTCCATCCACTGGGAAAGACGGACGCGCTCGAGGAGCTCGGGGATGCGGCGCTTGATGTCGGCGGTCGGCATGCCGGACATACGGGCGAAGATCGACATCGTCTGACGCGCGGTCAGGTAGCCGGGGATCTTGTGCCCTTCCGGGAGGTAGCCGACGTGGCGGCGGGATTCAGGATTGCGGACGACGAGACCATCGATCTTCGCCGTTCCTTCGGTAGCGTGCGTGAGGCCGAGGAGGATTTTGACGGTGGTCGTCTTGCCTGCCCCGTTGGGACCGAGGAGTCCGAACAGCTCCCCTGGCCGAACCTCGAAGTCGATCCCGTCGAGCGCGGTGATCCGCGGCTTCCCGAATGAGGACCGGTAGAGTTTTCGGAGTCCCGAGACCTCGATGATGGGCGTGGTCATGGGGGAATGATACGGGGGGGAAAGGGGAAGGTTTAAATTTACTTTGCGACACAGAGCGATTTGAGATCCGATTTCCGGAAAGGTCCGGAAATCGGATCGAAAAGGGAGACCGCGTCGCTACTTCATGCGCTGGTCGACCGCGTTCCAGTCGATATTAGAAAGGAAGGCGTCGATGTACTTCGGCCGCTCGGCCGGTTTGTAGTCGAGCAGGAAGGCGTGCTCCCATACGTCCATCACGAGCAGGGGAACGAAGCCGGAGACGTTGTTGGTCTCGTGGAGGTCGATCCAGTGGTTCGACACCCAGCCGGTCTCCGGGTTCAGGTAGGCGATGGCCCAGCCGACACCGCGCATCTTGCCGACGCTGACAAAGTCGGCGCGCCAGATGTCGAAGCTCGGGTAGGTCTGCTCGACGGCCTGGCGGAACTTCTGTCCCGGATCGCCGCCCCCCTGCTTCTTCATGTTGCCGAAGTAGTACTCGTGCAGGACCATGCCGTTGTACTCGAAGCCGCGACGGCGCGTCAGCTCGGAGAACTCCGGCATCTTCTCGGCCGGCACGCCCCCATCCTTCACCAGCTCGGCGAGCTTCGTGTTCAGGGTGTTGGTGTTGGTGACGTAGCCCTCATAGAGCTTGAAGTGCATCTCCAGGGTCTGGTTGGAGATGCCGGTGAGGTCGGAGAGGTCGAAGGTTTTCGGTTTGTAAGTCTTAGGTTCCATGACGCGCGAATCATTTGCACGACGGTGTCCAGCGTCAAGCTGGACTGAAGTACAGGGGGAGATGATGGGACCTATGGATCTCCCCGTCACCGCACGCAGCGGAACGTGGCAAACACGTACGGGTAGTTCGGCCGGAACCAGTTCCGGAACGGCCGCCGGATCAGCTCGCGGGCGGTGACCGGGGCGGCGCCCTTGATCACGTAGTGCGCGCCATCGAAGAAATCGGCCGAATACAGCGGGTACGACGGCATCGCCGTGAAGCCCGGAAAGCCGTCGAAGATCGTGGAGGTCCACTCCCAGCCGTTGCCGACGAGATCGTGCACGCCCCAGGCGCTGGCGCCGGCAGGATACGAGCCGATGGCCACCGGATCCCATGACGCGAAATCAAAGTTTCCGCGGGTTGCGTCGGGCAGCGCGTCGCCCCACGGCTGCTCGCGCTCCTCGCCGGACGGCGTGCCGTAGGCGGCGCGGTGATACTCCGCCTCCGTCGGCAGGCGCTTCGACTTGCTGGCGGCGTGGGCGGCCGCCTGGTCGTGCGTGACGTATACCGGTGCCTCGAGCGGCAGCGGCTCGGATGCGAACAGACCGCGCCGGTACCACTGGCCGTCGCGCTGTTCCCAGAAGTGCGGCGCCGGCGCGCCGGTCTCCTGCATGTACGCGAGCCAGTCGCCGTTCGTGACGTTGTGGCGGTCGATCTCGAAGGCGTCCACCTCCACCATCCGGCTCGGGAACTCGTTGTCCCAGCCGAAGGCGCCGCCGCGTGCCGCGCCGAGCGTGACGCGGCCGGCGGGGATATGGACGGCGGTGTGGTCGGTGGCCGGTGGCCGGTAGTCCGTTCGCTTTTCGGGTGGGGCGACCTTCTTGTCGTATGGAAGGCTGTGCAGCATGTAGAGCAGCGTCTCCTGATGCATCTGCTCGTGCTCCAGAATCGTGAAGAACGCTTCGCCGCCGCGGAGATGCGGGATATTCGCATCTTCCAGCACGTCGTTAGCGATGGCATGTTCCAGCCGCGCGTCGGCCTCGGCCGCATACGCCTGCACCTCGGCGCGCGACGGCCACGACTCCGTCGGGCTCTTCACGACCGTCTCGTCCTCGGGATCGATGCCGCGCTCGAAGAGCTGCTCGTAATGCTCGTCGATGCCGCGCTGCCGCAGCGCCAGCTTCAGGAGCGTGTTCACCCCGAAGGCGGGGATGTGCCCCTCGTAGAAGACGATCGGATTGCGCAGCGCGATCGGCCGGTCGTAGTAAGCGTCGGGGGTGATGAGATCGAAAATCCAGCGGGTGCGGGCGCGGTTCGCGCGGTACCAGGCCAGCAGGTCGTCCCGCGTGACGCCGTGCGGAAAGGCGAGATGCTTCATCGCGGGAAGTTTGGCATAAGCGGATTTCGGATTACCGATTTCCGAAGACCCGGTAGCGAGATCCGACATCACCGGAGTTTTTCCGGAGATCGGGAATCCGAAATCGCGCGCCTGCCTACTGCGCCAGAACCGGCTCGCCGATCGGCACTTCCACGATCTTCAGCGGCAGGGCGCCTGGATTGTTCGCGGCCAGCACCGGCATGGCCACGTTGTAGACCGGGGCGCCGCCTTTCGTCCTGCCTTCCGGGCTGCCGCGATGGGCGTGTCCGTGGAAGACGACCGTGCAGCGGTAGCGGTCGATCGGGTCCTCGAGGCGGCTCGAGCCGAGGAAGGCCACGATCTCCAGCGGCTCACCTTCGACGGTGGCCTGGACCGGCGAGTAGTGCAGGACGGCGATCTTCTGCGGAGTGCGCAGGCGCGCCAGGGCGGCTTCGAGCTTGAGCGCTTCGTTGATCGTCTCGTGCACGAAATCCTTGATGATCTTCTCCCCCCAGGCGCCGAGGGCGCGGCGTCCGAAGCCGCCGGCAAAGCCTTTCACGCCGGCGAAGCCGACGCCGTGAAGCTCGTACGAATCGCCGTCCAGCACCGTGACGCCGGCGTCGGTCAGGATCTGCACGACCTCCTGTTCCTTGCCCGACTCCAGGTCGTGATTGCCGAGAACGGCGATGGCGGGGATGCGCAGCGCGGAGGTGATGTCCTTCGCCAGGATCTTCGCTTCCTCGCAGGTGCCGTAGTCGGTCAGGTCCCCACAGAGGAGCAGCACGTCGGCCGATTCGGTGGCTTTGGCGAAGAGTGGCTGCATCATCCCCTGTGAGGTCTTCTTCACATGGATGTCGGCCACGGCAGCGATGCGTAAAGTCGTTCTGTCCATCACTTCGGGCTTCCGTCCAGTGAGATTCCAGCGGTCCAGTGGTCGATCTCGTCCTGGGTCATCAGGCCCTGATCGAGACGCGCGTCCTTGTAGCCCCAGGCATTGATGTCCATCAGGTACTGCTGCCGTGAAATGATCGTGCCGAAGCAGATCTTCTCGGCGTTGTCGGGGCCGTCGGCCTCGTCGCGCATCCGCTGCGTCAGCTCGTCGATGACCCACTTCGGGACGTTCGAGCGATGCGAGGGATAGATGTAGCCGAAGATCGTCAGGTGCGCGAAGAGCACGCGCCAGTGGTTGGCGTAGCGGTCGAGGAGGCGCTTCCAGTCGAGCTTGTGGCCGACGGCGTGGATGACATGGGCCACGTCGGCGCCGTCGAAGCGCTCCCGCTCCATGATCAGCCCCTTCGACCAGATCATCTCCTCGGCCGGAATCAGCAGCACGTCCACGCCGAACACCTTCTCCGGCACCGCATGCTCGAACCAGAGGTCGTCGACTTCCGCCACGGCGTTGCCGGCGCTGAAGATCAGGTCGACGAAGTCGTCTCCCTTGAATGCTTTACCGAGCCAGTGAGGATGCGTGAGCTCGGCCTTGTAACCTTCCTTCTGGAAAGCCCAGGCGGCGCGGGGGTAGTCCTCCCGGCGGATGAAAACGTCGAAGTCTTTGGTGTGCCGCTCGATCCCGGCGTAGCGGGCAAACGCATACGCGCCGCCGACGAGATGCGGGATCCCGGCGTCCTTCAGAATCGCGAGCGCATGCCGGTAAAAACGGAGGCTCTGCTCGCTGATGATGGTGTCTGGAATCGCAGCCATAGTAGAGCCGAGAACTGCAGGGGCTGCGCCAAGGGGAGCATCGGAATGCGGGAGATGGGACCCATCGTCTCCGTGTAGTCAGGCCGCGCTACCGTCGCCCTTCCGCCCACGACATCGCAAACCAGAGCGCCGCGTCCGGTCTCTGCGCCCATGCCTCGTAGGCGCGGACCGTCTCGTCGAACATCCGCTCATCGAACAGCGACCCTGCCAGGATCGCCTCGCGGGCGGTCTGCACCACCCCGAGCATGTTCGCGGCGAGCACGTCAAAATACGGCATCCCGGCGCAGCCGCCGAAGAAGATCCAGTGCGACCGGACCGGCGTGGCCCCGGCCTGGTGCAGCAGGGAGACGAGGCGCCGTCCCACGAGCGGGTCGTTGCCGTTGCGGTCGTAGGTGCGCATGTAGGCGCGCCAGAGGTCGGACATCCCCGGCGGTTCCGGCCAGAGACGCAGGACCTCGTGATCGTCGTCCGCCAGCACGATCCGTCCGCCCGGACGCACCGCGCGGACCATTGCTTCTACGATGCGTAGAGGCTCGGAGACGTGCTCCAGCAGGAAGCGTGTGTGGACGACGTCGAACGTCCCCCATTCCTCTTCCCGCAGCTCGAGCTGCAACGCGTCGCCGGGACGGAAGTCGACCAGCGACTCCTCGCCGTCCGCCGCCGCGACCGCCCGCGCCTTCCCGAGTTGCGCCGGATCGCGCTCGATGCCGACGACGCTGCCACGCGGGACCGCGCGGGCCATGGCGCGGGAGAACTGCCCCAGCCCCGAGCCGAGGTCGAGGATGCGCTCGTCGCCAGCCAGAGAAAGCTCGCGCAGGGAGGACTGATTGAGGAGCACATCATTCATCAACGAAAGGCGGCGCTGTTCCTCGGCCGACGTTCCGTGAATGTACGTCATCGCACCTGCTCGATCATGATCGGCGCGGCCAGCGTCGTCAGCCTGACGGACGGGGCGCGGCTGCCGAGCCGGAGCGTCTTGCGGTCGGCCGTCCAGGTGCCGCCCTTCACGTTGCAGACGATCTCGTCTTCCGTGCGCGCTTCGAGAGCGGGGATCGCGTCGCGGAGGCGGAGGGAGATCGGACCGTTCTGCGTGTTCGCCTCGATGCGGCCGGTCAGCCGTTCCAGCGAGATGCCGCCGTTCTCGGTCGTCACCTTGTGCTCGCCGTCGCACTGGGCCAGCGAGATACCGCCGTTCCGGGCCCGGGCCGTGATCTTTCCGGCCATGTTGCGCACGGCAATGCCGCCGTTCTCCGAGGCGATGTCGAGGGCCATTTTCTTCGGGACGAAGAGGATCATGTTGACCCACCAGAGCTGCGTCTCGTCGACCACCGGCCCGGTGGCGGCGATCTCACCGTTCTTGAACGTGACGGTGACGCTGTCGAGGATGCGCTGCGCCCGCTGTTGCGTCTCCGACACGGCCGACTTGCAGATCATGAGACGGGCGTTCGGCTTGTCCCATCCTTTGACGAGGATGCCGCCCTCCTGGATCGTCCGTATTTTCAGGACGTTGAGGCCGGTCATGGCCACTTCCCGCTGCTCCTGCGCCTGAGCCTGCGCGGGGAACGAGGTCATGGTCTGCGTGTGGAAGTGCTCGCAGTCGTCCGTGCCGCCGAGGGAGTGGTCAGAGGCTGTGACGATCAGCGTACGCTCCGCCGCCATGCCCGTCGCGGCCAGCAGCCACGTCAGCATGAACATCAGGAATGCGGTACGCCAGAATCTCGACACGTCGGGCCTCGGTGCTAAAGACGTTACGTTTCAAAGTTGGTTAGGTTTCGGAAGTGTAGCGCGAGACCGCGCGCAGCGCGTTATCCGTTGCTCGTTGTCCGTTGTCCGTCCGGTCTCTTCCTTATTACGGTACGGAATGGACATCTGTTGCCCCGCCCCTCGCAGACCCACGGACAACCGGAGAACGGACAACGCGGGGCCCACCTAACCGTTCCCGGCCTTCCGAGTCTAACCTGTTCGAATGGAGATGACCGACGGGATGAACGTCGAGCGGGCCCGGCAGGGCGATGCCGAAGCGTTTCGGCTGCTCGTGGAGCGTCACAGCCGGCCCATCTTCCGAGTGGCCTATCGAATGACCGGAAACGAGCACGATGCGGACGATGTGGTTCAGGAGACGTTCTTGAGAGCGTACCGCCAGATCCACAACTTCGAGGACCGGGCGAACTTCTCCACCTGGCTCCATCGCATCGCTATTAATTGTGCGCTCGACCTGCTCCGGGCCCGCAGCCGTCACGAGAAGCAGTACGGCGGCGACGCCGAGGCGCTCGAGCACGAGATCGGGACGGACGCACCGCAGCCCGACCGCCTGCTCCTCAGCGCCGAGCTGCAGGTGCACGTCACGGCGGCGCTGGAGCGGCTGACCGGGAACGAGCGGACCGCCTTCGTGCTTCGCCACTTCGAAGGCATGCCGGTCGAGGAGATCGGTCAAACCCTGGGCATCCAGGTGAATGCGGCCAAGCACACCATCTTCCGTGCGGTCCGCAAGCTCCGGGAAGCTCTGCAACCCTTTGTGAGGTCGACCCCATGCAGCACCTGAACGAAGAAACGCTCGTCGCGCATCACTACCGCGACGCTGAAGACGGAGCCGCCGTGGCGCTGCACCTGCGCGACTGCCGGGACTGCGCCGCCCAATACGAAGAACTGCGCCGCGTGCTGGCGCTCGTCGACGATGCGTCCATCCCGGAGCCTGCCGAGAACTACGGCGAGGAAGTGTGGCGCCGTCTGCGCTGGAAGCTTGGCAGCGAGAAGCGGAAGCGCCGCGGCTGGACGTCCCTCGCCGCCGCCGCGGCCGCGCTGATCGCCGTCTTCTTCCTCGGCCAGTGGTGGAGCGCGCGCAACGTGGCGCCGGCGCTTCAGGCGGAACACCGCGGGACGACGCCGGCCGGCGCGCAGCCCGTCGGTACACAAGTGCCGCAGACCGTCGACGCCGGCGCGGGCAACCGCATCCTCCTCGTCGTCGTCGGCGATCACCTCGAAAGCTCCGAGCGGATGCTGCTCGAAGTGGCGAACGCCGATCCGGAGCGCGGCCTGCGCAATCCGTCCGAACGCGCCGAGGAACTGGTTGCATCGAACCGAATCTACCGTCAGACGGCGGCGCAGCGCGGGGACGCCCGCATCGCCAACGTCCTGTCCGATCTGGAGCCCATTCTCGTCGAGCTGTCCCACGCCGGCACGACGCTCAGCGGGAGCGAGCTCTCTGAACTGCAGAAGCGCATCGACTCGAAGGGCCTGCTCTTCAAGGTGCGCGTCATCAGCGCGCGGGAATCCGAGCCCGCCCGCCCCACCAACCCGAACACGACTTCGCTCTGAGGAAGAACGATGAAGACCATTCTCGCAATCACTATCCTCGCCACGCTGACCCTCGTCGCGCCGGCGCACGCCAACTACGCCTTCCCGGAAGGCGCCGACGACCAGGGCCACGGCTCCGACCAGCGGGACCACATGTACGACGCGGCCACCGACGCGCTGGACAACAACGACTTCCGTGCCGCCGCTTCGATGTACCGCGAGCTCGCACGCGGCACTGGTGAATACGCGGACGCCTCGACCTACTGGCTGGCCTACACGCAGAACCGCATGGGGCAGCGCTCCGAAGCGCTGGCCACGCTGCTCGACCTCCAGAAGAGATTTCCGAAGAGCAAGTGGGCTCAGGACGGCAAGGCGCTGGAAGTGGAGATCCGCCAGTCCGCCGGCCAGACCATCAAGCCGGAAGGGGTGAGCGACGACGAGCTGAAGCTGATGGCCCTCAATGGCCTGATGCACAGCGATCCGGAGCGCGCCATTCCGACGATCGAGAAGGTGCTGGCCGGCAGCGCGTCGCCGAAGGTGAAGGACCGCGCCATCTTCGTCCTCAGCCAGTCCCGCTCCCCCCGCGCTCTCGAAGTGCTGTCCCGCCTCGCCCGCGACGGCTCGCACCCCGACCTCCAGTCGAAGGCGCTGAAGTACCTCGGCATCATGGGCGGCGAGTCGAGCCGCAAGTTGCTGGGGGACGTCTATGCGTCGAGCAACGATCTGAAGCTCAAGAAGTCGATCATGAAGTCGTACATGATCTCGGGTGACCGCGACCGCCTCCTGGCGCTGGCCCGCAGCGAGTCGAACCCGGAGCTGCGCGGCGATGCCGTCAACCAGCTCGGCATCCTCGGCGCGCAGGGCGCGCTGGCGGACCTGTATGGCTCGGAATCCGACGTGAAGATCCGCAAGCAGATCATCCGCGCCATGTTCATCGGCGGCAGCGCCGACAAGCTGACGGAGATCGCCCGGAACGAGAAGGTCCTCGACCTCCGCCTGGCCGCGATCAAGAACCTCGGCCTCCTCGGCGGCGCCAAGTCGTCGCAGTCGCTGCTGGCGATCTACGACAGCGAGAACACCCCCGAGGTGC
>DASWMP010000274.1:0-16559 GCA_036399695.1 Thermoanaerobaculia bacterium
GCTCGACGCTGCGGCTATAGGAAAGCGGCAACTGATGAGGCGTCGCTGCCGCACTCCAAACTCCCCGCCCGCCTCCCTCCCGTTCACCCTTTGCCCGCACCGGCGTATTACCGGGCAAAGGAGCCCCGCCCATGAAACTCATCCACACCATCCTCGCCATCGCGCTCTTCTCCGCGACCACCGTGCTTGCGCAGACCACCACCGCCGCCACCACCGCCACCGCCCCCGCCGAGACCACCACCGCCGCACCGCTGCTGGGAGACCGCGAAACCGCGCGGGCCGAGTTCGACGAGTTACTCAACAAGTACCCGCCGGAAGTCGGCAAGATGCTCAAGCTCTCGCCCGCGCTCTTCGCCAACGAGAAGTTCATGGCCAGCTATCCGGCGCTCTCGGCCTACGTCGCCCAGCACCCGGAGATCACCCAGAGCCCCTCCTACTACCTGCGGAGCGTCTACATCCCGGGCGAGTTGTCGCCTGAGCCGGCCTCCGTGCGCATGACGCGCGAGATGCTCGAAGGCGTCACGATCTTCGCCGTCATGGCGCTCATCGCCGCGATGCTGATGTGGCTCATCCGCACGCTCATCGACTACCGCCGCTGGAGCCGCCTCTCGCGCGTGCAGACGGAAGTCCACTCCAAGCTGCTCGAGCGCTTCACCTCCAGCCAGGAGCTGCTCGCCTACACGCAAACGCCGGCCGGCGCCCGCTTCCTCGAATCCGCCCCCATCACACTCGCCGAGCCGCCGCGCGCCCTCGGCGCACCGGTCGCGCGCGTCCTCTGGCCGCTGCAGATCGGCGTCATCCTCATAGCCGGCGGCATCGGCCTGCAGTTCGTCGCCGCCCGCGTGGAGAAGGACGTGACGAACGCCCTCTTCGCCCTGTCCGTCCTGGCCATCTCCGTCGGCGTCGGCTTCGCCGTCTCCGCCGTCATCGCCTACGCCGTCTCCCGCAAGCTCGGTCTCTGGGCCACCGTCACACCAGCCGCCGAGTAAACCCGCCGACCTTTTCGCGAAACGATGATCGGCCCGCTCATGCAAGAGACGACGCTCACCGACGTCGAACGGGAGGCGCGCGCGTCCGCCGCCCCGGTGGCGAACGACGACGAGAGCTTCCGCGCCTTCTACGACCGTTCCTCGCGGCCGGTGTGGGCGTACCTCTCCCGCCTGACGGGCGATCGTCAGCTCGCGGACGACCTGCTGCAGGAAACCTTCTACCGCTTCGTCCGCGCCGCCGCCACCTACGACGACGAGACGCACCGCCGCAACGCGCTCTTTGCCATCGCCACGAACCTCGCCCGCGACGCCATGCGCCGAGGACGCCGCAAACCGACCGTCGAGCTCCCGCCGGACGACGTGCACGCCTCTCCTGTCGACGTGGCCGCGCGCGCCGGCGAGCGCGCCGATCTCGCGAAGGCGCTGGCCCGGCTCCGTCCAGAACAGCGCGAAATGCTCTGGCTCGCATACGCGAAAGGCTCGTCCCACGCCGAGATCGCCGAGACCCTCGGCATGACCGCGGGCAGCATCAAGCCGCTCCTTTACCGCGCGCGCAAAAAGCTCGCGCAACTCCTCACCGGAGGCACGCCTTGACCCAGACAAGCTGTATCCAGACGATGTGCAACGAGCCGATCTGCATCCGCGAGCACGAACTGCTGACCACCATCCGCGCCGGCCGCTGGCCCGAGCACGCCGGCGCCGAGCTGCGAGACCACGTCGCCTCGTGCGAAGACTGCCGCGACCTCGCCGTCGCCGCCGGCGCGCTCTTCCGCGACTACACCGCCGCCCTGCACGCCGCCGCCGTCCCCCCGTCCGGCGCCGTCTGGTGGCGCATCCAGCGCCGCACCCGCACCGAGGCCCTGGCCCGCGGCAACCGCATGCTGTTCGCCGCGCAACTCCTCGCCGTCGCCGGTGCGGTGGTCGTCGCCATCGTCATCACCGGCGTGCCCGACTTCACAGCGCTCGAGCTCCCCGCCACCAGCTTCGACTGGAGCGTCCCGCTGGCGCTGACGGTGATGGTCTGCGCCGCGATCGCGCCAGTAGTGCTGTATCTGGCCTTCGCCCGCGATTGACACCACGCGCGAGGCGTTTCGCGACGCCGCGATCATCCAACGTTCCAACCACGGTGCAACCTAGTGGAGGACGGACAATCTTGTCCGTCACGCGACAAAGTAGCCACGAAGCGCCCATCCCCCAATCGCACTCACCACCGAAAGAAACCACGAAGGCCCACCACCCGAAAAACATCCCGCCCTAGACTCCCCTCGATGTCAGCCCAGCCCACCCCGTCCTTCGCCGACCGCGTTCAACGCAAGCTCCTCGGCGAGCGCCGCGACCTCACCGATCCTCACGCGCTCCACAAGCTCTCCCTCATCGCCTTCCTGGCGTGGGTGGGACTCGGCGCCGACGGGCTCTCCTCCTCCGCGTACGGCCCGGAAGAAGCGTTCCGCGCGCTCGGCGAGCACCATTACCTCGCCCTCGCCCTGGCCGTCGCCACCGGCCTCACCGTGCTGATCCTTTCCGCCTCCTACTCCAGCATCATCCAGCAGTTCCCCGCCGGCGGCGGAGGCTACGTCGTCGCCTCGCGGCTCCTCGGGCCGCGTGTCGGCGTCGTCTCCGGCTGCGCGCTCGTCGTCGACTACGTCCTCACCATCACCGTCTCCATCGCCTCCGGCGGCAACGCCATCTTCAGCTTCCTCCCGCAGGCGTGGCACGTCTGGAAGATGCCGGCCGAAGTCGCCGCCATCGCCATCCTCATCGCCCTCAATCTCCGTGGCGTCAAAGAATCGGTGAAAGTCCTGACGCCCGTCTTTCTCGTCTTCCTGGCCACGCACGCCCTGCTGATCGGCTACTCGATCTTCACGCATCTCGGCGCGATCCCCGAGGTGACGTCGAGGCTCTCCGATGAATACTCCGCCGGGCTCACCACCCTCGGCTTCGGCGGCATGCTCCTCCTCTTCCTGCGCGCCTACTCCCTCGGCGGTGGCACCTACACCGGCATCGAGGCCGTCTCCAACGGACTGCAGATCATGCGCGAACCGCGCGTGCAGACCGGCCGGAAGACCATGATCTACATGGCCGTCTCGCTCGCGCTCACCGCCTCCGGCATCCTCGTCGCCTACCTCCTGCTCCAGACGCGCGCCGTCGCCGGCAAGACCATGAACGCCGTGCTGGCCGAGCAGGCTTTCGGCTCGTGGACCATGGGCGGCTTGCCGGTCGGCTACTGGCTCGTCCTCGTCACGCTCATCTCCGAGGGGCTGTTGCTGTTCGTCGCGGCGCAGGCGGGCTTCATCGACGGGCCGCGCGTCATGGCCAACATGGCCGTCGACTCCTACTTTCCGCACCGCTTCGCCGCGCTCTCCGAGCAGCTCTCCATGCAGAACGGCGTGCTGCTGATGGGCATGGCCGCGCTGGGGATGCTCTTCTACACCCGCGGCAACATCCACGTACTCGTCGTCATGTACTCCATCAACGTCTTCCTGACGTTTACCCTGTCGCAGCTCGGCATGTGGCGCTTCTGGTGGCCCCGGCGCGGCGACGCCAAACGCCGCTACCACATCTTCATCCATGGGCTCGCGCTCGTCATGTGCGCCGGCATCCTGGCCATCACCCTCTTCGAAAAGTTCGGCCACGGCGGCTGGGTCACGGTCCTGATCACCGCGCTCTTCGTCGCCGTCTGTTTAGCCGTCCGGCGCCACTACGACTCCATCCGGGCCGGCCTTCGCCAGCTCGACGAAGTTCTCGGTTCGATCCCCACCACCGGCACTCCCAACACCGCGCCGCTCGACCCGAACGCACCAACCGCCGTCGTCCTGGTCGGAAGCTTCAACGGTCTCGGTGTCCATACCGTCCTGTCGACGCTCCGCTTCTTCCCCGGCCTCTACAAACAATTCATCTTCGTCTCCATCGCCGTCGTCGATTCCGGCCACTTCAAAGGCCGCGAAGAGATCGAAGCGCTGCAGACGCAGACCGGCGCCGGCGTCGCCAGCTACGTCGACCTCACCCGCCGCCTCGGCTTCGCCGCCGAAGGCGCCACGGAGCTCGGCACCGAAGTCGTCGAGCAGGCCACCCAGCTCTGCGCACGGATCGCGAAGGAGTACCCGAAAGCGACGATCATCTCCGGCAAACTGGTCTTCCGCCAGGAGCGCCTGTTCAACCGCCTCCTGCACAACGAGACCCCCACTCTCATCCAACGGCGCCTGCAGTGGCTCGGCGTGCCGATGGTCGTGCTGCCCGTGAGGGCGTGAGAGGGTGGATTTCACCTGTGGGTGCCGCGGAGTTTGGAGTGCGGCAGCGACGGGTCACCAGCCGCCGCTTTCCGATAGCGGAAGCGACGAGCTTCCGCCCCCGTTTGCTGGTACACGACGCGGGCCGCGGCTCGCCGACGCGGCTATGAAAAAGCGGCAGCTGATGAAGCGTCGCTGCCGCACTCCAAACTCGGCGGAACCCCCTACCCGTTTACGGCCGTCAGCGTCGCGTACTCGATCCACGCCGGCACCAGCCGATCCATGCGCGCGCGCAGCGCCGCGGCGGCAGCGGGCGTCAGCGTCGCGAACGCATCCTTCGCCAGACGAGCCTTCGCCTCTTCGCTCGCGCGCTCCATGTCCATTTCCATCGGCCCGGCGATCTTGCCTTGGAAATCGAGCGTCTCGAAGACGTGATGCACCGCGTTGCGCGTGTGGCGATAGCGCTCGACGTCGATGCCGGCCGCTTTCGCGGCGGCGGGGATGGACTGATCCTCCCACTCCTCCTGCGCCGCCTTCCCCCGCTCCGCCGGCGTGGCCGCATTGGCCGCCTTCTCCCGCGCCCCCTTCACGACCGCGATCTCCTCCACGATGCCGCGCTCGTAAAGATCGAGATCCGCCGCCGAGAAATCCGCCGGCCCTTCGGACGCCGGCGCCTGCTCCGCCGCCGCCGTTTCCACCGTCGACACGCCGCTCGCAGCGCCCTCCCCACCCCCGCCCGTCGCCGCCTCACGCCCTCCACACATCACCACGAGCAACGACCCGGCAGCCAGCACAACAAAACGTTTCTTCATCCCGCCATTATCTGATCATGGCGGCGCAGCATCGCGCCAGGCGCGCAACGCGGTGCGCGACTCCTGCACGCGCTTGCGCGCGGTGGCGCAGGTCAGGCCGAGGCGCGTGGCGATGTCTCCGTACGACACGTGCTGGAGGATGCGCAGGCTGAAGACGTCGCGCAGGCGCTCGGGGAGCCGTGCGATCAGCGCGGCGGGATCGCAGCTCGCGGCGGCGGGAGCGGCGGCTTCGGGCATCTGCAGCGCATCTCCTCCGAGGAGTGCCGCCTGCTCGGCCACGCGCGTCCGGCGCGCATGACGGCGATGGATGTCCTTGCAGACGTTGGAGGTGATCCGCGTCAGCCACGACGCCGGAGTGGTGATCGAGGCGGCGAAGCGCGGCAGCTTCGCGTGGGCGTGAAGCATCGCCTCCTGCACCGCGTCCTCGGCGTCTTCCCGGTTCCCGTTCATCTCGCGGAGACAGAGGCCGAAGAGGCGCCGTGAATGTTTGATCCACAGCGCCCAGAAGGCCTGCTCGTCGCCGTCGCGGACGGCCTCCAGCAGCGCGACATCACGCGCATCCGCCTCCGGCTGGCGCTGCTGCGGACGCGGCGCGCGCGTGCGGCAGTGATGCGATGAGAGCGAATGCGCGTGAGTGTCGTTCATGGCTGGCTTCGTTCAGACGCGGGTGCGCGCGATCCGGCGGGTGCGGCGGAAGCGGCGGGGTGTGTGCACGGGCTCGGGGGGCGAGTCGTTCTCCACCGTCGGATCGTCGATGATCGGCTGGCCTCCGTCGGCGAGTTTCAGGGTGTATTTAAAGGGGATCCTGACCTCGCCCGGGTTGGTGTTGCGGACGTCCATCTCCCAGACGGTCGGGGAAACGGCGTACGGAGCGAACGGCGCATCTCCGGCCGTGAACTTCACCCCCTCGGTCGGGTGAAACGTCGCGTGATCCGGCCCGACGATCGTCCATCGAACGATCCCTTGGAAATCCCACCGAATGCGGACATTCGGATCGCTGAGAGTGAGGCCGTGGTCCAGCACCGTCAGACTGATGCAGACGACGGTGGGGTTCACATCGATGACTGCGTTTCTCGTTTTCATGGAAAGCTCCTCTCGGTTGACAGCAGTGGCTGGAACAGCGTCGGCGACGCTGCACGATCGGGGACGGCGGTGGGTGGAGAGCTACGGACTGGCGGCCTGGACGAACGACGTCTCGCGATAGCCGGCATCCAGAAGTCTGCGGATGAGCGGAAGTGCGGCGCCGCGGCGATCGAGTGCGATCAGCGCGCGGACTCGAGTGGCCGCGACCTCGGGATCGTCGTTGGCGGTGGCGGCGAGCTCCGCGGCGCGCGTTCGCAACTGCGCGGCCGCGGCGGCGTCCTCCTCGAGCGACGCCGCGAGCAGGAGTGATTCACAGAGGCTGCGCACGGCCACCGGATCATCCGGCCGCTCGGTGGCGAGCGCCTCGCTCGCGGCCAGCGCTTCCGCCGATGCGCTACGCGACGCGCCGGCGTTCTCGAGACGAGAGCGGATCTGCGCCACGCGCACCAGCGCCACGGTCAAATCGCGACGCCAGACGGCGCGCGCATCGGTCCGCACGACGGCGCGGAGATCTTCTACGGTTTTGGTGGCGAGCGGCAGCCCGTCGCGCGGTGGGAGGAGAGTGGCCAGGCGCATCTGCGCCACGGCGTGATTCCGTTTCGCGCGGACATCGTTCGGATCGCGTTGCGCCGCCTTCGCGGTCAGCGCCGCTTCTTCGCGGTACGAGGCGCGTGCGCGGGCATCGTCGCCGGTGGCCTGCTGCAGCGTGCCGGCCCAGGCCAGACTCGTCGCCAGCCGTTCCTGCCGGCGCACGTCCTGCGGCGACGCGGCGGCGAGGCGGCGGCGGATCTGCAGGTCTTCGTCGAAGGCGCGCCGCGCGCCGGCGAGGTCGCCGCGCTTCTTCAGCACGACGCCGAGGCGATTGACCGAGTTCGCGAGGTCGCCCTGCCACCGCTCGTCCTGCGGGGCGCGGCGCAGGCGCTCGCGATCGAGGTCGCACGCGCGCCGGTACTCGCGCAGCGCCTTCGCGCCATCGCCGGCGGCCTCATGTGCCGCGCCGAGATTGCCGTGGCCGTAGCTCAGCTCCGCCTGATAGCGTAAGTCGCCGGGATGACGCCGCGCCAGCCGCTGCGCGATGTCGAAGTACGCCTCGAAGTTCCGCAGTGTCTCCGGAACGTTGCCTTGACGGCGATAGCCGTCACCGAGCTCGAAGTAGGCGTTCGAGAGCGTGAGCTCCCACTCCTCGCGTGCATCCTTCCGCGCCACGGCGGCGGACGCGAATCGCGCCGACTGCCGGAACAGCGCGATCGCTTCCGGCAGCTTTCCCTCGTGCTCGCGCACGTCGCCGAGCTGCGCCAGGGCGCGTGCATTGTGGTCGAGATCCGCGCCGGTCAGCTCGTCGGGGCGCAGCGACGCAAAGTACGCCAGCGCTCGGGAGGCGACGCCGTCCAGCACGTCGAGCCGTCCGACTCCCTCGAGCTTCTGGCGCAGATCGCCGACCATGAAGGCGATCAGTTCGTCGGCCTGGCGGCGGTTCTGCCGTGCTTCGTTGCGCGCCGCGGTGACGTCGAGCGTGTAGCGCACCGCTGCAGCGACCATGAGAAGGAGTGCCAGCGTGGCGGCGGCGAAGCGGAGCCGCCGCTTCGGCGCGTCCATGATGTGATGCAGGGCCGTGAGTGCTTCCGACGCCGAGGGGCGGTCCACCGGCACCGGCGCCTGGAGCCGATTCACGAGCGCCGTCACGTCGCGGCGCTCGCCCGTCAGGGGGACGTTCTCCGGCGCGCTCTCGGTGAGCAGCATCTGTAGCAGCAGTCCGAACGAGTAGAGATCGCTGGCCGTCGTGACGTCACCTCCCGCGGCCTGCTCGGGACTCATGTAACGCGGCGTGCCGGCCACGTGCGGAGGATCGAAGTCCTCTTCTTCGAGCTCCTTTTCCAGGCGGGCGATGCCGAAGTCCAGCACCTTCACGCCGCCGTCGGAGGTGATCATCACGTTGTCCGGCTTGAGGTCGCGATGCACGATCCCTTTGCGGTGCGCGGCCAGGAGCGCGGCCAGGATGTCGGCAGCGATGCGCAGCTTGCGCGTGCGGCTCATGCCGCGCTCCACGGCGCGGGTCAGCGTCACGCCGTCGATGAGCTCGAGGATGAGGAAGTCGCCCTCCGGCGCCTCGATGTATTCGTAGAGCCGGCAGATGTTCGGATGATCGAGCGACGAGAGAGCGCGCGCCTCGCGAAGGACGCGCTCGCGGGAACGGCCGCTTCGCTCGCGGTCCGCGCGGACTGCCTTGACTGCCACGCGCCGGCCGAGGCGCTCGTCGAGTCCGACGTAGACCTCGCCCATCCCGCCCTGACCGAGGGCGTCGAGAATGCGGATGTGACCGCCGATGAGGGTGCCGAGCATGAGTTGGGGAGCGACCGGGTTCTCTCTGATCAGGGAGAGTAGTGGCCGGGCGAAATCCCTACCTATGCCGTTCCGGCGCCCGTTCCGCCTTTCCTGCAGGCAATCACTCCGCTGTTTTCTACAATGCATGGGGTCAATGTCGTTCCGGGCCATCCGAAAGTCGTCAGAGACTTGTAGGAGTCTGGTGAGAAGCGCATGGTTCGATTTCTCTTCGATCGGTTCTGCCTCGATTCCGACCAGAAGCTGCTCCTGCGCGGCGATGAGCCGGTGCGTCTCACCCCGCGCGCCTTCCAGCTCTTCCAATACCTGCTGCGCCAGCATCCGAAAGCAGTCAGCAAGCGCGAGTTGCTCGACCACGTCTGGGCGGGAGCGACCGTGGAAGAGGGGAACCTCAAGACGCTCGTGCTCGAGATCCGCAACGCGCTGGAAGAGCGCGGCGGCCGCGCCGATACGATCCGGACGGCGTACGGCTACGGCTACGCGTTCAACGGCGCTCTGCGGAGCGAAGACGCGTCCATGGACGTCGCTCTCGTCACCCTGCGCTGGACCGGCGGCTCGGCGCGTCTGCCGGCCGGCGTGCATCTCATCGGACGCGCCGCCGGCTGCGCCGTGACGATCGACGCAACCTCGGTCTCGCGCGAGCACGCCCGTCTCGAAGTCTCGCGCGACACGATGGTCCTCACGGACCTCGGCAGCAAGAACGGCACGTTCGTCGGCACCGCGCGCATCACCGCACCGGTCCGCCTCTTCGACGTCTGCCGCATCACCATCGGCGAAGTCGACGTCGACGTCACGCGCCTCGGAACCGATACCTCGACCGAAACCGTCGCCCGCTGATTTCTCCAATTCACAAAACGCCATCGGTGCGTCTTCTCTGCGTTCCATCACTCGCAACGCAGAAAGAAGGAGATGACCCATGGCAACAGTTGACCTCTTACACCCCGAAGAAACCACATCACCCGCAGCCGATGCCTTCTATGACGCGATCCAGAGCCAGTTGAATACGGACGTCGGCCCGATCCTGAACGCCACGCTCGTGGCCATCGAGCCCAGCGGGCAGGGCGACTTCCCGTACAACTACCAGAACAGCAATCTCGCCTTCAACGCTCAGACGTACCAGTTCATCAGCGGGCAGGTCGCGCCGGGCGACGGCGGCGACGCCGCGCTGACGAATTCGGCGTTCCCCGCCACGATGCTGGCGCTGTTCAACCAGATCCAGTTCCAGCCCAGCGCCGCGGACCAGGTGAAGATCAGCAACGCCCGCCAGGCCGCGGCGCAGGCGGCCACGAACATGGTCCAGACCTACACCGGCCAGTACGGCCCGATCACGTCCACAGCCATGCAGGGCTCCGCACAGACGGGCTGGGTCTTCCCATCCGGAAACCTCTTCGACTACATCGTGACGGTCATCGCCGGCGGCGCCTGGGCCGGCTTCTCCAAGCCGCCGGGGCTGAGCCTCAGCGAGATGCAGAACGCCGAGAACCTCCAGGCGTTGCTGACCGACGCACCGCCCGACGCTGGCCCGGTGCTCTCGACGATCAGCGACTACCTCAACGCAATGGCGCCGGCCGTCGCCCTCCTCGACCAGCAGAACGACACCACGTTCCACCTCAATCAGGTCACGCGCGCCCTGGCCAACCCGCAGGCCGGCACCTCCGGCATGAACACGTTCGACCCGACCGGCGTGAACGGCACGACGGTCGTCCCGGCCTACGCCGTCAACAAGTCGACGCAACTGATCAAGGGTGACCTCGCCAACACCGGGCGGGTCATCCAGGTCTCGGCCAGAGTCACGAACGAGAGCGACTCCCAGTCGACGGTCAGCATCAACGGCAGCGCCGCGATCAGCCTGAGCGCCGAGGATGGGCTGGTCGGGTTCGACGGCAACGCCAACTTCCAGGTCAACATGGAGAGCGCGCAGGGCTCGGGCTCGGAAGTCGACGTCACCATCCAGTACATCGGCTGGAGCGACGTCCCGGTCGCGCCGCTGGCGCAAACCATCGTCGGCGGCTCGGCGGGCGGCTCTATCATGGGCTGGTACGCGCCGCTGCTGCTCAAGCAGGCCTACGTCAACTGGAAGGCCGGAGCGAACGCTTCCAGCGGCCCGGTATTCATCAGCGCACCGCTGTTCGACCTCGACCGTTATCCCAACGGCGACGTCAACTATCTCTCGACCATCCTGATCACCAACTACCCGACCATCGTCCTGCACTACACCCAGGGCGACTACGCCACGTTCCAGCAGTCGGTGGCCACGCAGACCAGCGGCTCGGTGTCGATTCTCGGCATCCCGGTGGCCAGCGTGAACATCAACACCTACTCCTTCAAGCATCAGATGAACAGCTCGAACTCAGACTTCACCGTCACGCTCACGCCGACACCGCCGACCAACGTCCCGCCGGCGCTGCTGACCGCGCACGTGATCGGTGGTGTGGTGACTTCGCCCGCGGTCTGAGTGGCCTGTAGAACGGGTGCAAAGCGACATGGAGCGCCGGCGTCTTCGCCGGCGCTCCAGCGCTCCTGGGGCAGTCGGCGGTGCACTGCTCGACAGACTGCCGCCGGCCACCGGCCACCGCTCAACGAACGGCATAGAGCGCGACAGGAAACTGTCCGAGAATGAGAAGCAGGGCGAGGAGTGCTCGGGTCATTTGATCGTCTCCAGTATCACTACGACTTCGTCTTCTCCTGCAGCACTTTCTGCAACTGCATCTTCCATCCGGCATCCTCGGCGCTTTCGATGAGCGACTCGAGCGCCAGGCGGTACGCGCGGTCGAAGGCCTGATCCGCCGGCAGCGCGACGTCGGGAGCGACACCCGTTCCCTCCCAGTTCGTCTTCGTGATCGGGCTGATCGCGCGAGCGAACGGAACGCCGATGGCGAAACGCCTGCTGACTTTCATCATCTTCACCGGATGCGCGCCGCCACCCGTCGTTTCGCCGATCAACGTGGCGCGCTTGAGGTTCTTCAGGTTGTACGCGAACTCCTCGCCGCCAGAGAACGTGTAGTTGCTCGTCAGCACGTACACCGGCTTCTCGCCGCCGAACTTCGCGCCCGGCACGTGAGGCAGCGTCCACCAGTTCTGCGTCGACTTCGTCTGCTCGGTGTAAATGTCGTTCAGGTGTGTCGGCTTGTCGAACAGGTAACTCGTGAGGAACGCGATCATCGACGGGCTGCCGCCGCCGTTCTTCCGCAGGTCGACGATCAGCGCATCCGTGTTCGCCACGAAGCTCATCGCCGCCGCACCGGTCTCGCCGCCGACCTCCGCCGGCATGAAGCCGCGGATGTCGATGTAGCCGATGTTCCCCTGCAGGCGCTCGACCTTCTCGAAGCCGAAGTTCACGCGGGCGGCCGAGGCGCGCATCTGCTCCTGCTGCTCGCGCGTCGGCGGTCCGGACTCCTTCTGGTCGGGGAAGCCGTTCGGGTTCGCCTTCACGCTCAGATGCTTGTCGCGGCTGACGGCGCGGAAGTCGTCCGTCAGCTTTGCGGTGAGCTCCTTCGCGCTGGTGATGCGGTCGTACTCCCCTTTGGCCCTCCGCTCGCGAACCGCTGCCTCCATCCGGAGCGACGTCTCGGGAAAGACGTAGGCCTCCTTCAGCTTTGCGATCGAGCCCTCGATCACCTCTTTCCTCTCCTCCGGCGTGATCGTGAAGTCGGCCTGGTTCGGCTGTGCGCAAAGCGGGATGGCGGTCGCGGCGACGAACAGTGCTGCAGTGAATGCTCGCTTGATGTTCACGGTCGTTTTCTCCTCGCGGTCCTTGATGAAGTCGGAGCTGGGGTCGATGCTGGAGTCGATGCGGTGATGCCGGCGACGACGATGTCGATGACGTCACCTGCTTCCTTGCGGAGTCGTTTTGCGTCGCCCAACTCGTCGGGGCTGAGCGCATAGGGAAGAAAGGAGTTCGTCGCCAGGACCAGGGCGCGCGCGATCCGCCGCGGAGCGCCGGCCGTGAGCTCGCCGTCCCGCTGCGCACCGGCGATGACGCGGGCCAGGACGCCGATCTCCTGTTCGAAGTGCTGTACACGCCTGGCGAGCAGCGCGGCGCGAATGCTGCCGAGCAGGTCGTTGAGACTCGCGGAGTACGCGGCCACCGCCTCGAATCGCACCAGCACGCGGGCCCGCAACATCGCCCGCAGCCGGTCGGGCGCGGACGCGTCACGTGCCGCCGCCTGCTCCATTGCCGTGCACACGCGGTCGACGATCCGGTCGACGGTCGAGAGCACCACTTCTTCCTTGCTCGGAAACGAGAGGTAGACCGTCCCTTTGCCGATCCCCGCCTCCGCGGCGATGTCGCCGACGGTCATCTTCCGGTAGCCGAACCGGCCGAGGAGGCGCTCGGCAGCGTCGAGAATGCGGTCCCGCTGGCCGGCCGCCGCCCCGGACTGACTGATGACCGGATTCGTCATCTGGTCAGTATAGGGCCGCCGCGGTGAACATTTGCCAACGGCCCAGCCTCGTGCGCGCCGCGATCGGCACGGTCACGGCCGCAAACCGTTCCTATGCGCGTTTTGTAACCACTTGCTCGCAAACAATTGCTAGGCGCGATTTTCTGTAACCACTTGCTTGATTGACAAGCACGACGCCTCAACTTAAACAGGACATGGCGCGCTTTCCACCAAAATCGAAGTAATTGCAGTGAACTGCCCGAGGAGGGTTCTCTAATGAAAGTCCCTTGCCGTGTCGCAGCACTCTGTGTCCTTTTTCTACCTCTGATCACGTCCTGCAGTACGACCCCGGTGACGAAGCCGCCGAGTCCGAATGACGCGTTGCCTTTGATCGTGCCGGCAAAAGCGGAATCGCCGATCGGGCTCCTGAACGTTCCGATGAAACCGCTGCGGCCCTCGCCTGGCGATCCGACCGATGTACTCGACAGCCCCGGCAGCTACGGTGACGAGAGCTGGCTGAAGCACTCCGTCGACGGTGGCGATAACGGGACACCGCCCTTCTCGGCGTTCGCCACAGCGCGCAATGACTGGTTCGGACTGCTCGGCCGTCCCGCGTTCGGCACAGGCAAATGGGTGCCGTACGGACCGACGAACGCGATGAACGACCTTTCGAATCTGTTCCGCGACCGCACGACGTACAACCCGGGAACCGAGAACTTCGGCGGCCGCACGGTCCATGGCGTCATCTCGCCGGCGTGCAAACCGGAACCGGAGGACTGCACGATGTGGATCGCCGCGTCGAACGGCGGTCTGTGGCGCACGGACAACGCGCTCGCGGTCGACGATCCGGCCACGTCCGGGTACGAGGGACCCTCATGGGAGTTCGTCTCCGGCACGTTTGAAAATCAGAACACGGCGGCCCTCGAGCTCGATCCGAACGATCCGAATCACAAGACCATCTGGGCCGGAACCGGAGAGCCGAACAACTGCAGCAGCGGCTGCGAAGTCGGCGTCGGTCTCTATCAGTCGAAAGACGGCCGCAAAGGCTGGAAAGGTCCTCTCGGATCGGACGTCTTCGCCGGTCGCGGCATCGGCTCCATCGCGGTCAAGCCGGGCGATTCGAAGACGCTCTTCGTCGCCAGCGGCCGCGCCACGCGCGGGATCTCGAACACCTGCTGCGGCGGCACCGATGGAAACGTGCCGGGTGCACCGCATTTCGGTGTCTATCGCTCGACCGACGAAGGGAAGACGTGGCTGCTCGTGAATCAGGGTGCCAACGCGCTCTGCACGGCGTCGACGCCGGACGCCGTCGCCGGCAACACCACCGCCTGCTCGCCGCGCGGCGCGCGCCGCGTGAAGATCGACCCCGTCGATCCGAACACCGTCTACGCGTCGTTCTTCTCCCGCGGCATCTGGCGCTCGCGCAGCAATGGCGATCCGGGCACGTGGGAACAGATCATGGCGCCGCTGGGTCCGGTGGGCGTCGGCGAGCGCGCCGAGTTCGACGTCGTGGTGATGCCGAACGGCGAGACGCGCATGTATGTCGGAGTGGGCGGCGGCCAGGTCGTCGTCACCAATCCGCCGAACCCGCCGCAGACGTTCACCCTCAGCTCGTTCTTCCGCCGCAACGACGCGGTGCGCAACACGGCCGCGGCGACGGCGCAGGCCACCTGGACCAACCTCCCGCAGTTCACCCAGGCGTACTGCGACGGGCAGTGCGGTTACGACAACTACGTGTACGCGCCCGCGAACCCGCGCAATGCACCGAACTCCGGTGCCAATCACGACGTCGTCTACCTCTCGGGCTCCAACCAGTACAACGAGAACAATACCGGCACGGGCCGCTCGAACGGCCGCGCCGTGCTGCTGTCCACTGACGGCGGCGTGACCTTCACCGACATGACCGAGGACAACCGGAGCAGCACGCATCCGGGCGCACTGCATCCCGATCACCACGCGCTCTTCGTCAGTCCCCTCAACTGGCGGCAGTTCTTCGACCTCGGCGACGGCGGTGTGAACCGCTCCGACGGTGTGTTCGTCGACGACACCGCGGACTGTGTCGCGCCTCCGCATGCATTCGCGAACCCGGCGAACCTCGCGTACTGCAAGGTCATGCTCTCCCGCGTACCGCAGACGCTCAACGCCATCAATCGCGGTCTCAACACGCTGGCGATGTACACCGCCGACTACGACCGCAACAATCCCGACCGTCTCGTTGCAGGAACCCAGGACAACGGCTCGTGGGAATCCGCGGACGCCAATGGCAACTGGGTGAACGTCTACATCGCGGACGGTGGTCCGAGCCGCTTCGACGCCACCGGTACCGACTCGAACTTCATGTTGTCCTCGGCGCAAAGCGGATATTTCTTCCTCCGTTACAACGCGCTGCAGCAGTTCGACGCGAATTACATCTCCCACACGCTCCTGAACGTTGCGCCCTTCGGACTCGAGGCCGTCGGCTTCATCGCGCCCGCGGAATCCGATCCGGTGACGCCTGGCTGGCTGTGGACCGGACGCGAGCACGTGTACCGCTCGACGAACTGGGGCCGCAATCCGTTGATCACGACCAAAGAGCAGCATCGCGCACTGTGCAACCTCTGGACTGGCGTCACGTTGACCGACCTGAACGGCGACGGCGTGATCTCGTGGCCCTTTGACGGCTGCGACGACTGGCGACCGCTCGGCGACCCGTCGCCGAACGGCCGGCTGACGGCGCCGACGTACGGCGCGACCCGCGCGGGCGGATACGTCTCCGCGACGCAGCGCGCACACAGCGACAGCAATACGCTGTGGGCCGCGACGTCCAACGGCCGCATCTTCATCTCCAAGAACGCGGACAACCCGAATCCGGCCGCCGTCGCCTTCATCCGTCTCGATACGCTCGACCCGAAGGCGCCGCCGCGCTTCCCGACCGACATCTTCGTCGACCGCACCAATCCGAACCACGCCTGGATCACGTACAGCGGCTACAACTCCAAGACGCCGCAAACGCCGGGACACGTCTTCGAAGTCTTCTATCACCCGCCGACGTCGCACAGCGATCCGCCGCAGGGAGTCTTCACCGTCCGCGACGGCCACAAGATCAACGGCTACGGCGACATCCCGGCGAACGCCATCATTCAGACGAACCGCGGCACGCTCTACGTCGCCACGGACTACGGCGTCGTCGTGAAGGAGCCGAACTCGGAGGTCTGGAAGATGACTCCGGCCGGTATGCCGAACATCGACGTCACCGACCTCATTTACGTACCGGAGCATGACGCCCTGTACGCCGCCACGCACGGCCAGGGAGTCTGGAAACTGAAGGTGCAGTAACTCCCGTCACGAAATGCTGAGCGCCGCCCGCAAAGGGCGGCGCTCACCTGTGCAGACTCAAAGCTTTGCTTCGGCCACTCAAAGCTTTGCCTCAGAGAGTCAAAATTTTGCCTCTGAGACTCAAAGTTCTGACTCGGGGACTCAACGCTTTGCCTCGGGAGTCAAAAAACTTTGCCTCTGGACACAAAGCTTTGCCTCAGAGACACAAAGCTTTGCCTCAGGAACGCAAAGCTTTGCCTCAGGAACGCAAAGCTTTGCCTCAGGAACGCAAAGCTTTGCCTCAGGAACACAAAGCTTTGCCTCAGGAACACAAAGCTTTGCCTCAGGAACACAAAGCTTTGCCTCAGGAACACAAAGCTTTGCCTCAGGAACACAAAGCTTTGCCTCAGAGACTCAAACCCTCGGCTCGGC
>DASWMP010000275.1:0-5495 GCA_036399695.1 Thermoanaerobaculia bacterium
TGTTGACCGCGACGCCGTGCGCTGAGCCTGAGGCTACAAGCGTTGCGGGCCGTGCCCGCCCGCCGGAGGCCCCTCGTCGTCTCCCTGTCCCCACAGCGACGAGCCGGGCATCTTTGCCGCGCATCCCCTGTTTCCGGCCGCGCATGATCTCGTTCAACAAGGTTTCGAAGCAGTACGGTAAGCAGCTCGTGTTCGTCGAGGCGTCGTTTCAGCTCAATCCCGGGGAGCGTGCCGGGCTCGTCGGGCCGAACGGGGCGGGGAAGACGACGCTCTTCCGGATGATCGTCGGCGAGGAGTCGCCTGACGACGGCGAGATCTCCGTCCCCAAACGCCTCACCATCGGCTACTTCCGCCAGGACATCGAAGAGATGTCCGGCCGTTCCGTCCTCGACGAAGCGATCGCCGGCAGCGGCCGCCTCGGCGACCTGCACCACGAGCTCGTCGACCTCGAGCACGCCATGGCAGATCCCGACCGCGGGGACGAGATGGACAAGATCCTCGAGCGCTTTGGTGAGGTGCAGGAGGAGTACTCCCACCTCGGCGGTTACGAGCTCGAAGCCCGCGCCCGCGAGGTACTGCACGGCCTCGGCTTCGAAGACGACCGCATCGACGGCGACGTCGGCAAGCTCTCCGGCGGCTGGAAGATGCGCGTGGCCATGGCCAAAGTGCTCCTCGGCCGCCCCGACGTCCTGCTGATGGACGAGCCCACCAACCACCTCGACATCGAGTCCATCATCTGGCTCGAAGACTTCCTGAGGACCTACGACGGCTCCCTCCTCATGACGTCGCACGACCGGGAGTTCATGAACCGCGTGATCTCCAAGATCGTCGAGATCGACGAGGGGGACCTCGTCACCTACAGCGGCAATTACGACTTCTACGAGCGCGAGCGCGCCACGCGCGACGCGAACAAGGAAGCGGCGTACGAGCGGCAGCAGGCCAAGCTGGCCAAGGAACAGCGCTTCATCGACCGCTTCGCCGCGCACGCCGCGAAAGCCGCGCAGGTGCAGAGCCGCGTGAAGGCGCTGGAGAAGATCGAGAAGGTCGAGCCTCCGAAGAAGCGGCGGGTCATGAAGTTCGACTTCCGCCGGCCGCCGCGCTCCGGCGACGACGTGGCCATGCTCGACAACGTTTCCAAGTCGTACGGCAAACGGATCGTCTACGACGACTTCTCGTTCAAGATCCGCCGCGGCGAGCGCTGGTGCGTCATGGGGAAGAACGGCGCCGGTAAGTCGACGCTGCTCAAGATCGTCAGCGGCGCCCTGCCGCCGGATGACGGCAAGGTCCGCCTCGGCGCGTCCCTGAAGGTCGGCTACTTTTCCCAGCAGGCCTACGACGTCCTCGACGCGAACCTCACGGTGTGGGAGCAGATCCAGAAGGACTTCCCGCTCGAGAGCATCGGCGTCCTGCGCAGCCTCCTCGGCGCGTTCCAGTTCTCCGGCGACGAAGTGGACAAGAAGGTCCGCTCGCTCTCAGGCGGCGAGCGCTCGCGCCTCGTGCTCGCCCGCATGCTCCTCGAACCGCCCAACTTCCTCGTCCTCGACGAGCCGACGAACCACCTCGACATGGCCACGAAGGAGATGCTCATCGAAGCGCTGCAGGACTTCGAAGGGACGATGCTCTTCGTGTCGCACGACCGCACGTTCCTGCGCGGGCTCTCGAACCGGGTGCTCGAGCTGGAAGGGAAGCCGCGCGTCTACGGCGGGTCGTACGTGGAGTACGTCGAGAGCACGGGCCATGAGGCGCCGGGAGTGCACGAATGACGGACGACGCCCGCGCCGCGATCCTGGCCGGCTCGATCACGATCGCGCCGCTGGATCCGGAGGAGATCCTCGAGCGCCTGCAGGTGCCGGGCGTGCGCCACATCCTGCGCTCCCTGGACGCGCCGCTCGATCTCAACGCGAAAGTGTTCCGCTATCGCGTGAAGGGCGGCCAGATCATCGCGCTCCGCGACGGCGGGCGCAGGTGCCACGGATTGCACCCGCGCGGGCGTCGCTGATCCCGGAAAAACGATGGGACCCCTGGGACCTATGGGACCTATGGGAGTTACCTCATCCCATTTAGTCCCATCAGTCCCATCGGTCCTATGGCTTCTGTGGGTGTGTGAATCTAGCGCGCTGCTTTGATCTCGATGGAGCCGTTGGTGGTGCGCAGCCGCAGGGCCGTGCCGCCGCCGTTGATGGAGCCACGCAGCGAGTCCTTACCGGCGCGGGTCGTGCTCACCGGCAGGTCGGTCGTGACCGAGCCGTTGGACGTCGCGGCATCGAGATCGGCGGCGAACGTCGCCGGTAGCGTCAGGGAGATGCGGCCGTTGGTCGTCTCGAGATGGAGCGGCTGGCCCTTCGCCGCGCTCACGAGCTCCGCCTTGATGCCGCCGTTGGTCGTCGTCGCTTCGAGCGCGCCGGTGGAACGGAGGACTTCGATGCGGCCGTTGGTCGTCTCGAGCTGCATCTTGCCGTTCACGCCGTCGAGGTTGATCGAGCCGTTGGTGTTGTCGACGGCGACGTTCGTCGTCGCGCGGGGGACGAACACCTCGTAGGTCACGCTGGAGTCGACGCTGTCGCCGAAGATCCAGTCGAAGAAATCGCCGCCGTTGCCGTTCTTCGGGTGCTCGGTGTGCACGGCGACGTTGTTGCCGGTGGCCTGGATGTTCACCTTCAGCTTCGCCAGCACTTCTTTGGCCGAGGTGGTGTTGCGGCTCTCCACTTTTTTGATGGCGATGACGCGGACGCGCGGCTGATCCCAGGAGCGGACCGTGATCCTGCCGTTGACGTTCGCAACGGCCACGTTGGCCCCGGGGCGGACGTCGAAGGTGCGGTCGATCTTTTCGGTGAGCGTATCCGCGCCTGCGACCGACGCGAGCGCCAGGGAGAGAAATGTCGTGAGGATGAGTTTACGCATTGACGGCCTCCGTGCCGTAGGGATACGGCAGGCGGGCGGGGATGTTTCTGAGGCGTTGTCCGTTGCGCGTGGCGCGATTTTCGGTCTCGTCTGGAGGGATACCGCGGTCCGGGTTTGTACAGGGACGCTGCCGTGATCGCTCCGGCGGCGAATCGCGCCGATGCCACATAATCTGCGGCGATGCGCCGCCTGCTGCTGCTACTCGCTCCGCTCGCCGTGATCCTGGCGCTGACGCTCTGGCGCCTCGAGGGGCCGGTGCCGAAACCGGCCACCGCCCCGGAGCGGGAGTTCTCGGCCGCACGGGCAATGAACGTGCTGCGGACGCTGCTCGCCGAACAGACGCCGCATCCGGTCGGCTCGCCGGCGAACGCGCGGGTGCGGGAGCGGGTCATCGCCCAGTTCCGCACGCTCGGCTACGACGTCACCGTGCAGCGCCGCTTCGCCTGCAATGCCGGGAACGTCTGCGCGGAAGTGCAGAACGTCATCGCCCGGGCGCCGAATCAGCGGGGGACGCACGCGGTGCTGATGGCCGCGCACTACGACTCGGTACCCACCGGGCCGGGGGCCTCGGACGACGGCGCCGGCACCGCCGCGCTGCTCGAGATCGCCCGCGCCATCCGCGGCGAGCAGTTCGCGAATCCGATCGTCTTCCTCATCACCGACGGCGAAGAAGCGGGGCTCCTCGGCGCCGAAGGCTTCGTCGCCGATCCCGAGCTCCTGCGCGACGTCGAAGTCGTCGTCAACATCGAGCATCGCGGCACGGCCGGCCCGAGCCTCATGTTCGAGACCAGCCGCGGCAACCGCTGGCTCATCGACCATTTCGCGCGTGCCGCCGGGCGGCCGATGGCCAGCTCGCTCTTCTATACGATCTACGACCTGCTGCCGAACGACACCGACGTCTCAGTCTTCAAGCGCGCCGGCAAAGGCGCGATGAACTTCGCGGCCGTGCGCAACGTCGTCTGGTATCACACGGCGTTCGACGACGTCGCGCACGTCGATCCGCGCACGCTCCAGCATCAGGGGGACAACACGCTGGCCACGCTGCGGGTGCTGGCCAACGCCGACCTGGCGAAGCGCAGCAGCGGCAACGCCTCGTACTTTGACGTGCTGCAGTTCTTCCTCGTGCGCTGGCCGGAAGCGTGGACGCTCTGGCTGGCCATCGCCAGCCTCGTGGCGCTGCTGGTCGTCTCGCGCAAGGCCAAGCCGCGCGCCGTGACGTGGGGCGTCGTGGCGACGTTCCTCACGGTCGCGCTGGCGGTCGGCGGCGGCATCGCCGTCAGCGCCATCACGACGGCGCGCGCACGCGGCATCCTCTGGGTCGCGTCACCCGGCAGCGCCATCGCCGCCGAGTGGCTCCTCGGCATCGCGGCGGCACTCTGCGCCTTCGCCATCTTCCGCAAACGCGCCGATGCCGACGGGCTGGCGCGCGGCGTCGCCATCGTCTGGCACATCGCCGGAATCGCCCTCGCGCTCTTCCTCCCCGGCGCGGCGTTTCTCTTCGTCGTGCCGGCGGTCGTCATGACGATCGCGCTCGCCGCCCGCGGCAATGAAGTGGCCTTCGCGCTCGCCGCGTCGACGGCCGCGGCCATCCTCCTCGTGCCTCTCGGCGTCGTCCTGTACGACGCGCTCGGCGGCCAGAGCCTGGTCATGATCGCCATCCTCCTCGCGCTCTTGACCACGACCGTCGCACCGGCGCTCCTTTCGTTCCGCGTGGCGCTCGTCGCCGCCGGCGGTGCCTTGCTCCTGGCCATCGTCGCCGCGATGCAGCCGGCTTACACCGCGCAACGCCCTCGGCCGCTCACGCTCGTCTACGTTGACGACGCCGCGCAGCCGGGCCCCGTCTGGGCGACCAATCTGCTGACGCCGGAGCTCGGCCGCGTGGCGAAATTCGCGGAGACGAGTCCGGCCGCGATGCCGTGGCAGCGCGTGCCGATCCGCTGGTCGGCGCCGGCGCCTCGCCTCGGCATGACGCGCGTCGCCCTGACGTCCGAGCGCACCGCCGAGGGCGTCCTGCGCGTGTCCGTCCGCTCGCAACGCAACGCCTCGCGCATCTCGCTCGTCTTCCGCAGCAACGCGCCGGTGACCGGCCTCCGCATCAACGGCGCCGTGCCGCCACCGCGCCCGGAGCGCAGCCGCGAGCCGCGCATCAGCGGCTGGCAGTTCGTGACAGTGTGGGGCCCGGCCGCGGACGTCGAGATCATGACCACCGGCAAGGTCGAGGCCGTCGCCTCAGACACCACGTTCGGGCTCCCGTCCGAGGCAGGCGCGCTCGTTCGCGCGCGGGGAGAATCGGTCGGTGCGCCCGTGCATGACGGCGACGTGACGATCACGCGCACTCGCGCCGTCTGGTAGAGGTTCTCCGCTTCAGACCCCTCCCCCACACCCGCAGGGCAAAGCGCGTGTGGTGCGCTGTGGTGAGTTCTACGTTCCGTGGAACAGGGGCGGAGGCTCGACGCCTCCGCTATAAGAAAGCGGCGGCTGATAAACCGTCGCCGCCGCACTCCATACCGGACGCCGCACAGTTTGGAGTGCGGCAGCGACGCCTCATCAGCTGCCGCTTTCCCAGAGAGGAGGCGTCGAGCCACCCCCTTAAA
>DASWMP010000276.1:0-24662 GCA_036399695.1 Thermoanaerobaculia bacterium
TGGCGCACGCCACCGCTCTGCTACACGTGTAAAAGAGCGGTGGCGTGCGTGCGCCACCGCACTCCGAGACCATCGTTCTCCCGCGCCCCACCCTGTAATATCCGCGCCATGCGAACGATCGCCGCTCTTCTCGCACTTTTACTCACGCTGCCGGCTCTGGCGCAGGACGCCACCATCAAAGCTCTGGACTCGCTCGAGGAGAATCTGGACCGCTCCTTCGAGGATACGGACCGGAGCATCGATGACGTGGTCTGGTACTTCAAGCTCGGGGATGTCGCGGACATCCAGAAGTACGAGATCGCCAGCAGCAAGCCGCGTCGGGACCGGAACGCCACCGGCCAGAATGCCGGGAACCCGATCATTTTCCCGGTGTACGTCTTCGCGCCGAAGAACCTGAAGGCGAAGGCTCCGATGCTGGTGTTCGTGCACGGCGGCGTGCATGGGCGGCTGACGTCGAACTATGCGCACATCTTCCGGGAGCTGCTCGAGGACGGCTACGTCATCGTCTCGCCGGAGTATCGGGGGTCGATCGGGCACGGCGGCGATCTGTACAGCCAGATCGACTACGGTGGCGCGGAAGTGGACGACGTCCACGACACGCGCAACTGGGCGGTCGAGAACCTGCCGAACGTCGATCCGAAGCGGGTCGGGATCATCGGCTGGAGTCACGGCGGCTACCAGACGCTGCTCAACATTTTCCGCTGGCCCAACGACTACACCGTTGCCTACGCGGGTGTGCCGGTGAGCGATCTCGTGCAGCGGATGGGCTACAAGAGCGCCGGCTACCGCGAGCTGTTCGAGGAGTTCATCGGAAAGCAGGCGGAGGACAACGTGATGGAGTACCGGCGCCGCTCGCCGGTCTACCACGCCGACAAGCTGCAGACGCCGCTCCTCGTGCACACGACCACCAACGACGAAGACGTGAACGTGCTCGAAGTGGAGCACCTCATCGCCACGCTCAAGGCCGCGGGGAAGAAGTTCGAGTACAAGATCTACGAGAACGCGCCCGGCGGCCACCGCTTCAACCGCATCGACACGAAGCTCGCCCGTGAATCGCGGCGCGAGGTGCGCGCGTTCCTGGCGAAATACCTCAAATGAAAAAGCTGACGATCCTTCTGCTCCTCTCCCTCGGCTGCGCCGCTACCGGCACGCCGCCCCCGCCACCGGCTCCGAAGCCGGCACCCTGGAGTCAGGCAAAGCTCGCCGGTTCGGACGTACCGGCCGTCTATCGCACGGAGTGGCGCAAGGCGGCGAACCACACGAAGTGCGCTCTGCTCGCGCCGGCGTCCCTGCCGGGCGTGCTCGAAGCAACACCGCGCAGCGCCTACTTTGCGGGCGGCTGGGCCGTCGCGTACGACACGCCGGACATGCGCAGCGCATTCGGCATCGCCGGCACCGGCTCGCGCGCCTCCGATCCGGCGTACGACGAGTGGCCGTACAAGGTGACGTGGGAGGACGGCAGCAGTGCCGGCTACGGTCCGGAAGGAGGCACCGGCCCGAAGCAGCTCGCCTATCTGCGCCTCGCCGGCCAGGACTGCCTCTACAACGTCTGGTCGTCGATGGGACGCGAGCACCTCGAGCAACTGCTCAACGAGCTGCGTTTCGTGGAGGCGACCGCCACTCGATGAGCACGTCGCGGGTGCGCGTCACGCGCCCCGCACGGTCCTCGATCTCCACCTGCACGTCGGTGCGCTCCGGCATCCAGGCCGGGCGCTCCGGCAGCGTCACCTCGAACCCCGGCTTCTCCGTGTAGTAGTACCAGGTGTAGAGCTGTTTGACGTCGCCGCGCTCCTGCAGTTCGGCGTCGACCTTGTGCCGCCCGGCGTGGAAGCGCACGGTGACGCGGCGGATGCCGTGCGGTGACAGCGCCCAGCCCTTCACCCGCAGCGGTCCGGTCACCACATCGTAGGGCCGCGGCTCTTCAACGCGGGCGAGCGTCTCGTTGCTGAACGTCGCCTTCCCTTCGAAGAAACGCTCCAGGTTCTGCGCCGGCAGATGGCCGGAGCCGTCCGGCACCTCCTCCGCGCGCAGCCGCTGCCAGTCCGGGAAGTTGCGCGTGAAGGCGAACACGTAGTCGCCGGAGTAGTCATGGTCGAAACGGCGCAGGAAAGCCAGCCGGCCGCTGGCGAGATTCGCGCGCAGCAGGTCGACGACCGGAGCGCGACGTTCGCCGAGCCAGTCGGCGTGCACGATCATGAGGCGCGTACCCGTTCCCTCGATGAGGCGCAGCATCTCGTCATAGCGGACGTCGTGCTCCGCGTTGCGGATGGAGGACTGGATCGGCGGCTCGAAGCCTGAGCTGCCGTTGACGATCGGCACGTGATGCGCGGTCGCGCCGAGGAGGTAGAGAAACTCGATGCCCTCCCCCCAGATCGGCAGCTCCACGACCGGGCCGACGCGCGTCTTGTTCAACCAGCGATAAACCGGCGCCGGCTCGACGAGCGCCTGCTCCCAGCGAACCGGTTGCGGCAGCACGTCGATGGCCACGACGACCGTCAGCACGCTGGCCACCAGCATCTTGCGATTCGTCCGCTGCAGCAGCTCACGGATGCCGAGCGCGCCCCAGACGGCGAGGCCCGCGTACGCGACGATGGCCCACCGCGCCGGCACACGCATCGCGGAGAACGGCCCGAAACGCATGTAGAAGAACGTGTAGAAGAACGAGTTCAGCCCCAGCGACCCGAGCACGCCCACGACGATCCAGAGCGCCGCCGCCTGCTCCTCGAGCGTGAACCGCGACCGGCGCACGAAACGGCGGATCGCCTCCCGGTAGCGGATCGCCGCCGCGACGATGGCCAGCACCATCGGGATGTCCGAGGTGTTCATGCTCATGAGCCGCGTATCGCCGATCTTCCACTCCACCCGGTCGGTCGCCGCGCCGATGTAGGCCAGCACGAGCGCCAGCACGATCAGGAGCTCCAGCGCCCGTTCCGCGCGCGTGGTCCGTGGTCGGTGGTCAGTGGTCAGTTGACCCTCCATCGGTCCCATAGGTCCTATCGGTCCCATAGGTCCCAGCGTTTCCCCGGCCGCGATCTCCCGTTTCCGCTTCGCAAACGCGGCCAGCGTCAGAATCACGATGGCCATCCCGGGAAAGAGATGCCGCTCCGGGTTGCGCTTGGCCGCATCCGCCACGTCTCCCCAGATGCGGCTGGCCGGAGAGGCGACGAGCCAGTCGTTCCAGGTCGCCGAGCCGGGCTGCACTTCTCCGGCCCACCGCTTCATCTTGTACTCCTTCGCCACGATGCGGTACGGGATGAAGAACGGCAGCAGGACGAGCATCGCGCAGACGAGCGTCGTACCGAGCCCGATCCAGAAGCGGAGCGGGCGCCGCTCGCCCACCAGCGCAAAGAAAGCGAACGTCACGATGCTCGTGGCCGCGAGGAACAGCAGAAAGTAGACGTTCGTCAACCCGTTCAGCACCCACATCGCCCCGAAGAAGATGGCGTGGCGCAGCGTCGGCTTGCGCCAGTAGATCAGCAGCGCCGCGAGCAGCAGCGGCACCCAGGCACTGAAGATGATCTGGACGTGCGGCAGGTGATCGAACTTGAATGGAACGAACGCAAAGAAGATCCCGGCCGCGAACGAGGCGACGAAGTGGCGCGTGATGACCCGCGCGAGCACGAACGCGCCGTACCCCGACAGCGCGAAGCCGAGCAGCGTGGCGATCCCATGCAGCGCGACCGGCGTCACTCCCGCCAGGTAGAACGGCATGACCAGCAGCCCCAGCGCCACGAGATTCTCGCTGTACGCCAGCGGCAGCTTGCCCGGGTAGTACATCGGCGCGTCATAGAGGTTGAACGGCTGATGGAGCAGCCCGTAGCAGACCCAGTCGAGAATCCACGCGTTGAGCAGCGGATCGCCCAGGTCCGACACCGCCGTCGATAGATTCGGCGCCAGCGGCCAGGTGAACAGGACCGCCAGCACGAGATAGATCAGGATGACAGCGAGCTCACCCGCGACACGGCGCATGCGGGGGCAGTATACGGAGGGGATTGAGGATTGAGGATTGAGGATTGAGGACCCCGCCCCGTCCCGCCTCTCGGCATCCATCCTCAATCCTCCATCCTCAATCCTCAATCCCGCCCGGGGGAAGCCTCCCCGTCCCGCCTCTCCGCATCCATCCTCACTCCTCAATCCTCAATCCCGCCCAGGGGAAGCCTCCCCGCCTCTGATACTGTTCCCCGCCGTGATGATGCTTCGACGACTGTTCCCGCTTCTGCTGCTCCTCACGCTCCCGGTCGCCGCCCACGCTCTCGAAGGCAAATGGACTCCGCAACAGGTCCTGCAGCTCGACGCGGCGTGGCTGAAGAAAGAAGGCCTGCAGATCTCGCCCGCGCAGTTGCAGACGCTACTGTCCGCAACGGTCAACGTCGGCGGCTGCTCCGGTGGGTTCGTCTCTCCCGACGGGCTCTTCATCACCAACCATCACTGCCTCTTCGGCGTGCTGCAGGAGCACTCGACGCCGCAGAACGACATCATCACGAACGGCTTTCTGGCCCGCACCCGCGCGCAGGAGCTGACGAGCAAGACCACGCGCCTCACGTTCCCGAAGCGCTTCGTCGACGTCAGCGACCAGGTACTCGCCTCCGTCCCCAAGGGCGCCACGGACGCCGAGCGCCTCCGCGCCATCGAACGGAAGATGACCGGCCTCGTGGCCACCTGCGAGCAGCAGCCGAACACGCGCTGCAAGATCGCGGCGCACGATGCCGGCGTCCAGTACGTCCTGCAGGAGACGACGGAAGTGCAGGACGTGCGGCTCGTCTACGCGCCGCCCCGCTCCATCGGCGAGTACGGCGGTGAAGTCGACAACTGGATGTGGCCGCGCCACACCGGCGACTTTGCCATTGGCCGCGCGTACGTGAACGGGCAGCCGTTCCATCCGGCGCAGTGGCTCCCGATCTCGAGCAAAGGTGTCGAGGCCGGCGACTTCGTCATGGTTCTCGGCTATCCGGGCGTCACCTACCGCTCCCTCACCGCCGGCGAAATGGGTGAACGGCATCAGTTCTTCACCGCCCGCAACGACGTCTACGGCGAATGGATCCGCATCCTCGAAGAGACGACGAAGACCAACCAGCAGGGAGCGATCGCCGTCGCCTCGACGCTCAAGAGCATGCACAACCGCCGCAAGAACGCCGAGGGACAGCTCGCCGGCTTCAAGCGCGGGAGCATCCTCGACCAGCAGACCACGCGCGACGCCCAGGTGCTGCAGTGGGCCGGAAGCAAAAGCGAGCATCGCGAAGCCGTGGAAGCCCATCGCACCCTGACGGCGATGGCGAAAGAGCAGCAGCAGACGCTCGCCCACGACTTCCTGCTCCAGCAGATCCACTACACCGCCACGTCGCTGGGACCACTCGGCCCGCGGTCGCTCATCGTGGCCACGAACGTCGCCCGCGCCGCCATCGAACGGCAGAAGCCCGATGCCGACCGCCTGCCCGCTTTCATGCAGCGCAGCGTTGGCCGCGTGCGCGAGCAACTCGAGCGCGAACAGAAGAACTACTACGACGTCGCCGACAAAGCCATGCTGGCGTCGTTCGTCCGCCGCGCGCTGCAGCTCCCGGAATCGAACCGCATCGAGGCCATCGACCGCCTCTTCGAGGGCAAGAACGTCGAGCAGACGATCGACGCGCTGTACGCCAATTCGAAGGTGCTCGACCTCACCGAGCGGATGAAGATGCTCGACGAGACGCCGGAGCAGCTCCGGGCGCGCCGCGATCCACTGCTCGACCTCGGCTTCGCGCTCGACGCCGAACTGCGCCTGATGGGCGAGCGCACCGAGCGCTGGGACGCGATGATCTCGCGCCTGCGTCCGCGGTGGCGCCGCGCCGTGGTCGCGCATGCAGGCAAGCCGGTGGCGCCGGACGCGAACTCCACGCTCCGCGTCAGCTTCGCCCACGTGCAGGGCTACTCGCCGCGCGACGGCGTCGCGTACGTGCCGAAGACGACGCTGCGCGGCATCGCCGAAAAGAACACCGGCGAGGAGCCGTTCGACGCGCCGCAGGCGATCGTCGACGCCGCCCGCGCCAATCCCGACCTGACGGTGAACTTCCTCTCCGACGCCGACACGACCGGCGGCAACTCCGGCAGTCCGACGCTGAACGGCCGCGGTGAAGTCGTCGGCCTGAACTTCGACCGCGTCTGGGAGAACGTCGCCAACGACTTCGGCTACACCCCCGAGGTCAACCGCAACATCAACGTCGACATCCGCTACCTGCTCTGGCTCCTGAAGGACGTGCAGCACGCGGACGAACTGCTGAAGGAGCTGAACGTCCGATAGTCGGACGGATTGAGGATTGAGGATTGAGGATTGAGGATTGAGGATTGAGGATTGAGGAACGATGCCGAGGATTAGTCCCGCGCAGCGGAGCCATCCTCAATTCTCAATCCTCAATCCTCAATCCCGTTAGGTCTTGATGCTCACCGCCGACACACTCCTCGGGCCTTACCGCATCGTCGCCGCGATCGGGGCCGGCGGCATGGGCGAGGTGTATCGCGCGCAGGACACGCGGCTCGGACGCGACGTCGCGGTCAAGGTGCTGTCGCAGAACCTGTCCCACGACGACGAGGCGCTGCGCCGCTTCGAGCAGGAAGCGCGCGCCGTCGGGATGCTCAACCACCCGAACATCGTTGCCATCTATGACGTCGGCACCGAGGGCAACCTGCACTACATCGTCACCGAGCTGCTCGATGGCGAGTCGCTGCGGGCCCGCCTGCGCCAGGGACCGCTGCACGTGCGCAAGGCGACGGATTACGCCGTGCAGGTGGCGCGCGGTCTCGCGGCCGCGCATGAGAAAGGGATCGTCCACCGCGACCTCAAGCCGGAGAACCTGTTCCTCACGCGCGACGGGCAGGTGAAGATCCTCGACTTCGGTCTCGTCAAGCTGATGCACCCGCGCATCCCCGGCGCCGATTCGAGCGCCATCGACGATCACGCGCCGACCCTGCCGGTCACGCCGACGGAGCCGGGCCGCATTCTCGGCACCGTCGGTTACATGGCGCCGGAACAGGTGCGCGGCGAGCCGGGCGATCACCGCTCCGATCTCTTCTCCTTCGGCGCGATCCTCTACGAGATGCTGGCCGCGCGGCCGGCTTTTCGCGGCGAGTCGCCCATCGAATCGCTGAACGCCATCCTCAAGGAAGAACCGGCCGATCTGGCGGACCTCGGCATCCGCGTCCCGCCGGCGCTCGAGCGGGTGATCCATCACTGCCTCGAGAAGAGTCCGGACGAGCGCTTCCAGTCGGCGCGGGACCTGGCCTTCGGCCTCGGCGCGATGTCAGGACTGACGAGCCAGGCCATCTCCATCGGCCGCGTCCTGCCGCGGGTGCGTGTGCGCAACGTCTGGAAGCCGGTCGCTGCCGCGCTGGCGATCGTCGCCGCGCTGGCCGTCGCCTACCTGATCGGACAACGCCATGGCGTCGCTCCGCCGGCCGGCTTCCAGCGCCTGACCTTCCGCGCAGGCACGATCCTCCACGCCCGCTTCTCCCCGGACGGGCAGACGGTCTTCTATGGCGCGCGCTGGGGCGGCAATCCGATCGCCGTCTATTCGGCACGCCCCGATTCACCGGAGTCGCGCGATCTCGGTTTCGGTGTCGCCGACGTGCTGTCGGTCTCGTCTACCGGCCAGCTCGCGATCTCCGTGGGACGGCGTCCCGTCGGCTATCTGCGCGACACCGGGACGCTGGCTCAGGTGCCGATCGCCGGCGGTGCGCCGCGCGAGATCGCGGAGGACGTCGAAGAGGCGGACTGGACGCCGGACGGCAGCGCATTGGCCATCGTCCGTACCGTCGACGGCCACTGCCGCATCGAGTACCCGATCGGAAAGGTGCTGTACGACACGGTCGGCTGGGTGAGCCACATCCGCTTCAGCCCTGACGGCGAGACCATCGCGTTTCTCGATCATCCGTTCACGAACGATGACCGGGGCACCGTGGCGCTGCTCGACGTCACAGGCGGCCGCAAACGGACGCTCACCCCCGAGTACCAGGGGACGCAGGGCCTGGCCTGGTCACCGGGCGGCGGCGAGATCTGGTTCACGGCGGACGTGAGCGCAACCGGCCAGGGACGGGCCGTCGCGTCGGTCGATCGCAGCGGCGGCGAAGTGCGGACGCTGATCCGCGCTCCCGGGTGGCTGTGGCTCCACGACGTGGCGCCCGACGGCCGGCTGCTCCTGACGCAGCAGAGCGTCCGCGCCGGGATCTCCGCGATCCTGCCGAACGAGAAGCGGGAACGCGATCTGTCGTGGCTCGACTACTCCGTCGTGCGCGATCTCTCGCGGGACGGGAAGACGATCGTCTTCTCGGAATCGGGAGAAGCAGGCGGCTCGATCTACGGCGTCTATCTGCGCAAGGTCGACGGCTCCCCCGCCGTCCGCCTCGGCGAAGGAACGACGGAATCGCTCTCGCCCGACGGCGAATGGGTCCTGTCGATCCCGCGCGACCAGAAGCCGGCGCAGATCCTGATGCTCCCGACCGGCGCCGGCCAGCAGCGCCAGGTCACGAACGACGCCATCAACCACCGCAACGCCCGCTGGTTCCCCGACGGCCAGCGCATCCTCTTCTCCGGCAACGCGCCGAACGAGCCGCCCCGTCTCTGGGTGCAGTCCATCGCCGGCGGCCCGCCACGCCCCGTGACGCCGCCGAATGTCTCCGGCACCGTGGTCACGCCGGACGGCAGGTACGTGCTCGGACGGACGCCGGACCGGCAGTTTCTGCTCTTCCCGGTGGACGGCGGCACACCGCTCCCCCTCCCGGCACTCAAACCGGGCGACGTCCCGGTACGCTTTGCCGCCGATGCCGGGACGGTGTTCGTCGGAACGTTCGGGCGGGTCCCGGCCGTCCTGACGAAGGTTGACCTGACCACGGGCGAGCGCACGGTCTGGCGGGAGGTCATGCCCAGCGACCCGGCCGGATTGATCAACGTGGGACCGGTCTGGCCGACGCCGGATGGCGAGACGCTGGTCTATAGCTACACGAGGTTGTTGAGTGATTTGTATCTGGTACGGTAGGGCCCAGGTGTCGGCGCCCGGGGCTCAGTGGGGCGTCAGGCGCGAGGGTCTGGGGCGGCAGTTGATCATTGGGCGGCGGGCCTCGGATCTTCGTCTGCCCGAGCCGTGAGCCATCGGGCCCTGGGCTCGGTCCATTGGCACCCCGCCTGCTGAGTCCCCCATCCATGCTGCGTGGCGCACTCAAGCTGATTGCACTGGCGTTTGCCGTCTGGATCGGGTTGCAGTTCCTCTGGGTGACGCAGGCCGTGATGATCACCGCCTTCCTCGGGGTGTTGCTCGGGGTGTCGCTGGCGCGGCCGGTCGACTGGCTCGAACGGATGAAGATCCCGCGCGGGCTTGGCGCACCGGTGGTGCTGCTCGTCGGGATCGGGATTCTCGTCGGGATCGGGATGGCCGTCGCGCCGCAGGTGGCGGAGCAGTCGAAAGAGCTGACCACCGCCCTCCCGAAAGCGATCGATCAGTTCGAGCAGTGGCTCAACAAAGCGCCGGTGAAAGTCCTCGGCGGCGGCGAGCCCCAGCAGCAGCAACAGCAACAGCCGCAGCAACAGGCCCAGGCCCACGGTGGGCAACAACAACAGCAGGGCGCGCAGGAACAGCAGAGCGGTCAGGAACAGCAGAGCGGTCAGGGACAGGGAAAGCCGCAGCCGCCGCAAGAGCAGAAGCAACAAGGCGGCGGCTTACGTGAAAAGCTCAGCGGCCAGTTCCAGAGCTTCAGCAGCATCCTCCTGGGATTGCTCTCCTCCACCTTCGGCGCGCTGGCCGGCATCCTCATCGTGCTCTTTCTCGGGATGTACATCGCCATCGATCCGCGGACTTACCGCAAAGGGCTGATGCACCTCATCCCGCACGCCAACCGCGAACGGGCCAACGAGCTGCTCACGACGCTCGCCACCGTGCTCCGAAGCTGGCTCGTGGCGCGGCTCATCGCCATGGTGGCGATCGGCATCATCACCACCGTGGCCCTCGTGGCGCTCGACGTCAAAGCGGCCATCGCCCTGGGACTGCTGGCCGGACTGCTGGAGCTCATCCCCTTCTTCGGGCCGATCATGAGCGCCCTCCCGGCCATCGGGATCGCCCTCGCCGACTCGCCGCAGAAAGGCCTCTACGTCCTCATTCTCTACATCCTGCTCCAGCAGATCGAAGGGAACCTCATCACGCCGCTGATCCTCGAACGAAGGCTCGACATCCCGCCGGTGCTCACGATCCTCGCGGTCAGTGCCCTGGGCGTGGTCTTCGGCGTCCTCGGGATGCTCATCGCCGAGCCGCTGCTCGCCGTCTGCCTCGTCACGGCGAAGATGCTCTACGTGCAGGACGTGGTCGGCGATGACGTGAAGATTCGCGGCCAGGATTGATCTGCTAGAGTCCCCGCCGTGATTCCAGTCTTCATCCTCGAGGAGCCCCATTACCACCGCCTGCAGCTCGATGCCGTGAACCGTTTCCGCGGCGTCGCCCTGGCCATCGACACGCCGGAGATCCATCGCGTGGAAGTCTTCCGCGACGGCGTCAAAGTCACGGAAGCGGACGTCAACCTCCCCTGCCCCGAGCTCGACGGTTTCCTCCGGCTCGCCCGCGCCGGCACATCGCGCTTCGCCTTCGACATGCACGTCGAGCGCGGCGCCACGTACGAGCTGCGCGCCAATGGTGAGACGCTCTTCATCTACGAAACGCCGGCGGATGTCACACGCCTCGTGCAGCTCACCGGCAAAGTCGCCTCGCTTCCGGTCCCGCCGCCTGACGTCGTCGCCACCACGCAGGGCGGCGGCAACGTGGAGTCTTACCGCGACTCCATCATCGCCGGCGTGACGACGTCCGAATCGCTGCTCCGCGCCAGCGGCATCGAGATGAAGGACGTGCGGGACGTCCTCGACATCGGCTGCGGCACCGGACGGCTCCTCGTGAGCTGGTACTGCGACGACCCCACCCGCCGCCTCGCCGGCGTCGACATCAACCCCGAGCTCATCGCCTGGAGCCGGCAAAGCCTGCCCGACGTCGCCGACTGGCGCACCAGCGCCCTCTGGCCCCCTCTCGACTTCCCCGATGCCAGCTTCGACCTGATCCTCATGATCTCGGTCCTCACCCACCTCCCCCTCGACTGCCAGCGCGCCTGGATCACCGAACTGCGCCGCCTCCTCCGCCCCGGCGGCGCCGCCATGATCACCCTCCACGGCGACCTCTACGCCCCGCTGCTCCTCGACGCCTCCAACCAGCAGCAATACAGGGAGACCGGCTACGTCCAGGTAGCCGGTGCCGCCGAAGGCGCCAATGCCTACGCGACCTTCCACACCCCGCAATTCGCCCGCGAGCTGTTCGGTGCTTTCGACCACATCACGCACTTTGAGCGCGGCATGGAGAACGGCGTCCTGCGCTCTTTCCCGGTCGCCTCGTTGCAGGACGTATACGTGATGAGGTGAGACGACTCGCTGCCGCGGCCTTGGAACTTCGCCCGGTCGAAGCTGTCACCCATGTTCCAGCCGCACGGTGGAGTTGGGCAGCCGGGCACCGCCCGCGGAAGTGCACGTTTCAATTCTTGCCAGATGCTGGTGATCGAGAACGATGTAGGTATCGCTTCCGGCGAAGGCGAAAGCCGGCCAATCGATTTCCGCCGGCCCGTCGAAGTAGAGCGTTTCGAGGCGTACCCCCAGTTCGTCAAGCCTGGCCAGCGGTTGAGCGAATGATGTTTGCGCGTTCCGGCGCAAGTACGTGAGCGTCCGCTCGACCAGGGTGATCGCGCTTTCTTTGTCCAACGTTGTTCCGCCCAGGAGTTGCTCTCTCAAATACGCTAGTACCGTGCTGGTCGAGCGTCCCGGACCAAGAACCCACGCGTCAGCCACCGCTGCGTGGTTGGCTTGGGTGAGGCGATCTGCATGGGGTAGCTCTCTGACTGCTGCCGACCATTCATTCCACACCTCAACCGGCAGGGCCAACGCTCCGAGGCTCCGCATCATGAACGGGATCTCGTAGGCGTCATCATCGTATTCATCGTCCGAGCTGCTCTGCGCGGCAGTCCATAAAACATGGCGATGCAACCGGCTCACATGAACGTACCCCCCTGAGGCGCACCCTGGGTGCCCGCATGCGTCGCAAAGGATCACCTGGACAGGGTTGTCCTGCCAATCCGTCCACTCCAGCGAATTGGCAATCTGCACTCCGCGGCAGGTCACGCGCGTCCAGGTCGGGGCGACTTGGTCCGATGTAAAAAAGTCCGGGCGCCATAGCTCCGTGCGCAGCTGATCGCAGACGAACATCAGGTCCCATCATCTCGCGTTTTTCGGTGTGCCCCACGGATCTCACGCTAAGCTGCAAGCCGCATTTACCTGCATTGGCGACGCGGTCCGCCGCTTGCCGTGCGTGGCGAAGCCAGCGGCGGTTGCCGCCAATGACGTCCGCAGAACCGAGTGGCGAACGGCAACCGCCGTGACGCCGCGAACGGCCATCACCTCATTGACATTTGCTCGCAACCGCTTCGGCCAGGCGCAGCACAAGGTATGCGCTGACCCCGCCATCAGGTTCGAGGTTGGCCGAGCGTTGAAAGGAGCGGACCGCAGCGGCAGTACGGGCGTCATACTCGCCAAGCAGTGAGGGGCTGTAGCCGAGTTCGTTGAGCAGCACTTGCGCAGCGTGCGTAAGATCGCGAGTGGCGTGGTCGCGGATGCGCTGATCGTCCCCGTAGATGCCGAGACACGCTGCACGGACGGGGTCCTGGCTGAAGGCCGAGGCGATCCGGAAGGTGCGGCCGGCGGGTCTGGCGTGCGGCCGCCGTGGCAGTGGTACTCGCCAGTCTTTCGGTTCGTATGACAACCGTTGCGGTCGAGGCCACCGCCATGACCATTCGCGACGGGAGACAACCAGATGGTGATCAAGAATGCGCAGAATGCCGTGCGAGCGGTAATCACATTCACGTTCTTCTCCTCCTCGTTTCCGCGCGGACGCAGCCGCACGTAAGGGGAACGACACCGGCGACGGGTTTTTGTGGGGCGACCGCGACATCTGAGGATCATGGCCTTCACAGGAAGCCGGTCGCTGACCGTAGATCCTCGTTGGACTCCCACCCATAGCCCGCCTTCGTGCGTCTCTTCCCCCACGATCGGCGGCAGTGTCTCCCGGGAGCACAACTCACGAGGAGTCGCGCTCCGCGGAGGCCGGTATTGCGTTAGGCCCGCGGGATCGCTTCTCTTGCGACTCGCCGGATTGCCTCTTTTATTCGGGAAGTTCTTCGCCAGTCCAACGGTCTCGATCCGCCCAATAGGGGCATTCCGGACAAACCTCGTCTTCCGGATAATCGATCCCTTCTTCATGAGGACAACCGATGATTCCCGGGCTCATCATCACGGTCTTGACCTCGTGTTGCTTGATGAAATCCATGATCTCAGCAGAGTGTGGCGTCTCACGGCGCAGATCATCGGTATTGGATGTCCACGAGCGCAGCTCGGTCGGGTTGTCTGTGGCGTCAGGCAGGATGCCGACGACGACCTTTGAAGCGCGCGAAGCGTCAGGCCCGTAGAACGCAACCGTTGCTGCAGGATAGCCTCGGTGGCCCTTGTTCGCTTTCTTCTCCAACCGTGTCGGCTCTCGTTTGATCTTCACGATGCCGCAATATCTCACGGCATCCTCACACGGAGTGAGCATGTCCGTTGCCGCGACGAATCAGGTGCTCGGCGGAGCGAACGCTGGCGAGATGACGCCCGCGTCCCGAAGCCGGAGCGGCCCGGCGGTTGCCGCCGGTGATCTTCGAAGAACCGAGTCGCGAACTGGTCGTTAGATCGATCTTCGCCCCCCGAACACCGCGAGCGCCCGACCGGACACCTCGAGCACCTCGAGGCGGGCGACTCTTGACACGGCCCACGGCGTGGTTTGGAGTGCGCCAGCGACGCTTCATCAGCTGGCGCTTTCTCACAGTGGCAGCGTCGAGCTGCCACCTTGCTGCCTCGTCAGCGGGCCGCAGCTCGCCCGCTGCGGCTGTTGGAAAGCGGCAGATGGTGAGGCGTCGCTGCCGCACTCCAAATTACGCGACGGGCCATGCGTAACCGGGTCCCACGAGCTGTTTGGGACAGATGTGGTATTGAGCTGGCGTGACGTTGAGTGAGCATGAGTGGAGTACGCATGACGCAGTCAACCTGCCGGCTCGAGTCCGTCCACAGCGCCGCCCGTTCGTGCGACTTGAACCCGTTGCTGACGCCCCGCGAAGCCCACGTTCCCGGTCCGCGAACGCCGCTTGCCGTGCGGTCCGCAACAGACACACGGTGTAACCTATGCGGCCGGTCTGATCCGTCACCCACGTCCCCGTCCGACGCCAAAATCAGCCCGCCACCCGAACATCCGAGAGGAAATCATGAGCAAAGTATTCGTCAACATTGCACTCAGCCTCGATGGCTACATGGCACCGGAAGGAATGACCATGGAGCATTGGGACGACCCCGGCTACAAGAACTGGGGCGCCAAGTGGGGTGCGCTGATGGCCTGGCTCATCAACCAAGAGTACTTCCGCCAGAACCTCAACTTCGGACCCGGAGGAGAGACCGGTCCGGTCAATGATCTCGTTCGCAGCACCACGGAGCGCATCGGCGCCAACATCATGGGCAAGCGAATGTTCGACCAGGGCGAGGCCTCCTGGCCAGAAGAGGCTCCGTTTCACACACCCGTCTACGTTCTCACCCACGAGAAACGCGAACCCTGGCCGCGCCCCGGTGGGACGACCTTCTACTTCATCAATGACGGGCCGGAGCGCGCCCTGGAGCTGGCTCGGGAATCCGCAAGCAGCCGTGATGTCCGCATCTCGGGTGGAGCCAACGTGATCCAGCAGTACCTGAACCTGGGTGTCGTCGATGAGCTCGAAATCGCCCTGGCCCCCGTGCTGTTCGGCGCCGGCCGCCGCCTCTTCGAGAACCTGGCCCAGCCCGGGCCGCAGTTTCGCATTGACAAGGTTCTTGATGGTCCAGCCGCCACACACCTGCGTTATGTGCGTCAGTGAGGGCGCTCGGCCGTGTGACCACGGCCACCCGACGTGCGTAAGGCGACGCCTGTCGCATCCTTCCACCGGGTCAGGCGGGGCTCGCTTCTCCGGCTTCCTCGGTACCATCAAGGCGCTCCGGCTTTCTGCCGTCCGTTCGCCCGATTCACTCGTTGGGCCACAGCACGCATTGCTGCGGCTCATGATGAAGTGGGAGTTGCCGTTGCCGGCTCCTTATTGGAACTCGGTCGGTATTCCGCAAACGTCGCGTAGCGGCGAATGGCAGCAGGGACACGTGGTGATGGGAGGGGCCAACAACAAGTAATAAGGTGTAACCTATGTGCCCGGTCTGATCTGTCACCCATGTTCCCGGTCGCACGGTGAAGTTCGGGTGAGATCAGCCATACTATCATCACGCATGGTTCAATTCGCACACCGGCGCCTACAAGTCTTCGTGTCGTCTACTTTCTCAGATCTGATTGCCGAAAGGCAGGCCGCAGTTGAAGCAATCCTGCGCGCAGGCCATATCCCAGCAGGCATGGAACTCTTCGCTGCTGGAGATGAGAGTCAGATGGAGATCATTAAGCAGTGGATAGACGCATCTGACGTTTTTCTCCTCATTCTCGGCGTACGCTATGGCAGCATCGAGCCGTTATCCGGCAAAAGCTCGCCGCTCGCATGGATGCGAGCCGATCGTTCGTAAGCCGGGTGCGAAAGAGGTTTTTCAAAGAATGTCGCGCGGGACTCGAGGAGCGACCCCGAAGCCGACGCCGGCCCGCTTTCGCGCTAGCATCATCGCTTCCGTGAAGTCGACCGCGTGCGAGTTGCCAGCACGACTAGACTTACCGTGCTCGCGGTTCAGCGTTCATGACATCCTCAGCGTGTGATCGAACAAGGAATCGTCGAGTCGATCAGCGCGACGACGATCTGGGAGTGGCTACACGACCTTGGCGGTTCGTCCCATGGACTCATCGATCGTGAATTTTGGGGCGTGACCCTTTGTACGAACAGAAAGCCCTCGCGGGTAGTCGACGGTGGCCAAGCCATTCGCCTGGCGCTTTACGCGTGTCGATCTTCATCGACTCCTCATCAAGGTAGATGCAGTTCCTCTCGCTGCGTGATCGAACTGAGGGAATAGAGTTCTAGAGTGTGCCACGACCGCTGCAAACACCACACTTCTTCTTTCCTGAGCCGTGACAGAGTTTGCACTCCCGCCAGTCGACGGAGATGAATGTTCCATGATCCCGTTTGCCCTTACCATGACAATCGGGACATGAGACTGAGCCACGTCCATGGCATTCTCTGCAAGTGGCCACAGTAGTCCTTCTGGTTCGCCTCGTTTCGGTGCTAAATATCAAAAGTCCTAGTGGTCGCAGGAAATGATTGAATACCTTCCATGAGCTTCTTTAACTCACGAAGGTTGTTCTCGACCGTCTGCTGAATTTCGGCAAAGCGCATCGGCGTGTCGAGACGATCGTAAACCTCCTGTGTCGGTTCCTCAAGGAAGTGGCCAACAAGCTTCGACCGTTTGTACCGCGGGGGCGGATGCTTGCCGGCATAACTGTTGGGATGTGTCCTCGCGGTTTCCTGACCTTCCTCATAATCGGGTTCATCTTGGGGATGTTCGTAGACGATCCGTTCCTGAAGACGGTTCTGCCTAATCGTCGACTTTTCGGCTTCTGAGCAGTGAATCGTCACCATAGCCGATTCGTAATCGGCTTCCTTGGTTCCTCCGAAGAACTTGTTAACTAACGGTCGCTTTCGTTCAATCGATACTTTCATCACAATCCTCTCGACGCGATAACAATGCGAGTTGCCATTGCCACGAAGAACACCGCTGCGAACCGCCGCTGTTATCTCCGGCGGCCCGTGCCGCTGCACTCTTGGCAATCGTGGCGATCCTTCTTACCGGTACCCTTGCAGGCAGGGCATAGAGTCGGTGACTTCGGACCTTGTTCCATACCCATGGTTCAATCCTCTCGCTCGCTGCTGGTTTGGAAGCTATCATTCCTAGGAGTGATCCGGCGCATCGATTCCCTACCGCACAATTGTGGAATCGAGCTTCGTCCGCCTAACGTTTAAGGCTCTTCCGTACTCATGAGCGAGGCCGCTGCCTCGAAGCGAGATCGCCATCGGCGTCGGGGCGATGGGTTCGGAACGGATCAGGAGTGCGGAAAGAGCGAGTTGAACGGAACCGCGCTCTATTTAGACATGGGCATTCAATCGGCGAGTCTCGCTCGCCGGATGCCTAACTTTGCCGGTTTGACGCTGCCCGGCAAGGAAAACGGCGGCAGCGCAGGGCCTGAGAACCGATCGTCGAGCACCCGAAGTGCTGAACGTGGTAACGGAGTGGGCTTGAACCGATGCACCAAGGCGAAGCTAACGCCGTCCGCCTCTTGGCAGCAATGGTCGGGATGGAGTGGGCGAGCGGAGCAGTCATGACGACTCGACAACTCGGTTGTGAATCGATGGTATCGATGGTAACCATCGTGCCGACGTGACAGGACGGACACCGCGGAGCAGTGCAGTCCTGCTCCGGCTCGGCGCGCGGAGGCGGCTCAGTTCCGAGTTGCTCGCGTGCAGGCGGCGTGGGGACTACTACGGAAATTCCGGGAATGCGATTACCGCCGGTGAACCCAGATATGACCATCCTTCGAACGTCAGACGGTAGTGAATACTACGCTCCTCATGTTCGACCAAACCGTCCGCGATGAGCTCTGCCATCGCCGTCTCGAACGCTTCAGGCGCGACGCCGTAACTGCCGGTCAGCGATTGAAAAGGCAGCCGTTTCGCCTTGAAGCGGACAAAGACATTCAGCAGCTTTCGCGCATTCGCCGAGATCTCAGCCATCGTGCAATCCCACTCGACTAAAACTGCGCTTCTCGTGCCGCAGTTGGCTCATTGAACTTCTTCCGTTGCAGGTACAGCACTCTTGCCGGCGCGTCAATGCGCCGTCCAAGCAAGACGGCTGAGCCCGACGTTCCGTGGGGTGCGGCAGGACTGTGACGTCGCTACTCAGATCCGAGGACGGCAGAGTTTGAACTTGTGGTGCGCGGATCACGATCGGTTTCAGAGTTCCCGCGGTGAGGAATTTTCTGCGCGAAAGCTGCCGAATTGATGTGGTTGTTGGGTGACGAAGGCTCCGTCCGCGACTCCTCCGGTGACTTCTCGCGAATCAATAGCATTCCTCCGCCGCGCCACAACGCGTACGCGCCCAGGCAAGAGAACGCCAACCACATGGTATTGAAACCGAAGCACTCCGCTGAAAGACAGGCAGCCGGAGAGGATGCTCGTGGCTACGAGTTGGGCGAGTGCGTCCTGCGTCAGGTTGCGTTCCAGGCGTAGCTCGCGGAGCTGCCGGCCGAAGATCTCGCCTTCCGGTTGCGTCTTGGGCGTGATTCGCGGAGGTTCCGATTGACTGAGAGCGTTCGCGTTGGTCAAGGAACTGCTGGTGGGAAACATGAACAACACAGGACTCCGAGCCTATCGCGCGGGCTCGGAAAAGCGCCTTGATGCGCAGCATGACCCGCGTAAGGCAGCCATGCCTCGCCGAGGCACGCGAGCAGCCGGGCTGGAAGCTCGGAACGCCGGCGCGCTCGGGTTACCTCGCGTACACGGCGCAAGGAGTTGGCTCGATCAACTCACACTATTCGGCTCGTGGGTGCGCGCTGCATCGGCTGGTCACGCCACTCGAGTACTACTCGAGCTGCGGCCGAACGCCTCCTCTCCGTCTCCCGAGCGTTGCGGCGAGGCGCGCGGCATAGCGCGGCAGCGTTTCGCGCGGATCGGCGGGCGCGATCCAGTCGATGAGACGGATGTCACGGACGGCGCGCTGACCGGCAAAGAGACGTTCGTCGGCGCCGATCCCGGGGAGGACGTAAAGCGGCAGCGCCACGAGCGGCATCGTAGGAGCGCGGAGAGCACAGCACGCGAAACAGAATGGCCGGCTCTTTCGAGCCGGCCATTCTTGATTCGCGCGATGTAAAGAGCGGCTACTTCTCGCAGGTGCCCAGGTATTTGCCCGTGTACTTCGTGGTCATTTCCTGGTCCTGGACGTTCATCTTCATCGTGCCGCTGTAGCTCTCGGCCGTGTAGGTGATCTCGCCGGTGCCGGTGGTCTTCTGTTTCGGGCAGTCGATGGTCCACGTCACCTTGTTGCCGTCGACCTTGTAGTCGCCAACTTTGCAGTCGCTCTTGGCGTCCTTGGGAACGGCCTTGTTCGGATCCTTGAGATCCTCTTCCGTCACACACACTTCGGTGTTGATGGCCGGCATCTTGATCGGCATGCCGGGGATCTCCATCTGCATCGTCACTTTCCACTTGCCCGGCTTCTGCGGGCTGTCGGCGGCGAACAGCGGGGTGACGAACAGCGCTACTGCGAGCACAGCAAGGCCACGAAGCTTCATCGTTTTGTCTCCTGGGTTGGTTTCAAATATTTTAGCACGCACCGATTACGGCTTCACCCACCCCGCGAAGTTCATCTGGCCGTTCTCGATCTTGATCATGGCCACCGGCTTGATCGGATCGCGCTCGGGGCCCATGGTGATGGGACCGGAGACGCCCTGGTAATCCTTCGTCTTCGCGATCTCGTCGCGAATCGCTTTGCGGTCCAGGGAGTTGGCCCGCGTCACCGCCTCGGCGAAAACCATGAGCGCGTCGTAGCCGAGGGCCGCGGTGGCCTCGGGATTCCGGCCGTGACGCTGCTTGATCTTGGAGACGAAGTTCTGGACCAGCGGACGCGTCTCGCCGACGAAGTAGTGATCGGAAAAATAGGAATTCTCGATGGACTTGCCGCCGATCTCGATCACTGACGGCGAGTCCCAGCCGTCGCCGCCGACGAGCGGCACGTTGATGCCGAGGTCGCGGGCCTGGATGGCGATCTGACCGACGTCGGTGTAGAAGCCGGGGATGAACAGCACCTCGGGCGCAGCGCTGCGGATGGTCGTGAGCTGCGGACGGAACTCGGTGTCGCCACCGGTGTAGCTCTGCTGCGCCACCACCTTGCCGCCGTTCGCCTCGAACTCCTTGGCGAAGAACTCCGCGAGGCCGACCGAGTAGTCGTTCTTCTTGTCGAGCAGGATGGCGGCTTTCGTCAGCTTCAGGTTCTGGCGGACGAAGGCGGCGAGCGCTTTCCCCTGGTACGGATCGGTGAAGCAGACGCGAAAGATGTACTCCCCTTTCTGCGTCACGGCCGGATTGGTCGATGACGGCGAGATCATCGGAACACCGTTCGCCTGGGCGATCGGCGCGGCGGCGAGGGACTGGTTGGACGAGTTCTCGCCGATGAGCGCCACGACCTGATTACTGGTGATGAGTTTCGTGACCACGGACGCCGCTTCCTCGGCGCGCCCCTGATCGTCCTCGACGACGAGGCGAATCTTGCGGCCCAGCAGGCCGCCGCGGGCGTTGATCTCCTCGGCGGCGAGGCGGACACCCTGCACCGTGGAGGTGCCGAAGGAGGCCTGATCTCCCGAGAGCGCACCGTAGACGCCGACCGGAATTTCACCTGTTGAGGCCGTGGTTTGGGCTTGCCGTTCAGCAGGGGGCTGGCAGGCCGTGATCCCTCCGGCAGTAATGGCGGCGATCGCCAGGGCCGTGGCCGCGGCGAATAGACTTCGGATCTTCACGTTTTCGCTTTCTCCCCTCAGCGGCTAGAATGCCGCGGCTTTCCAAGAGCGACGTTGTCCGTTTCCCATTGCCCGTTTCCCGTCCCTCGCGGACAACGGGCAACGGAAAACGGAAAACGCACATCGAAAGGATACACATGCAGGCCAACGACATCCGCAAAGGAATAGTGATTCTCTTCGAGGGGGACCTCTGCAAGGTGATGGATTTCCGCCACCACACGCCGGGAAACCTTCGCGCCATGGTGCAGGCGAAGTTGCGTAACCTCCGCACGGGCAACCAGTTCGAGCACCGCTTCCGCTCGAACGACGAAATCGAGCCCGCCTACATCTCGCAGCACGAGATGGAGTACCTCTACTCGGACGGCAGCTCGCACCACTTCATGAACACCGAGAATTACGAGCAGATCGAGATCTCGGAAGACGATCTCGGCGACGCCACCGCCTGGCTCGCGCCCGGCCTCAAGATTCAGGTGCAGTTCCACGAGACCAAGCCCATCGGCGTCGAACTGCCGAAGTCGATGAAGGTGAAGATCGCCGAAACGCAGCCGCTCATCAAGGGCGGCACGGCCTCGGCGTCCTACAAGCCGGCGACGCTCGAGAACGGCGTGACCGTGCTCGTCCCGCCGTTCATCTCGGAAGGGGAAGAGATCATCGTCGACCCCGCTGAGAACCGCTACCTCGAGCGCGCGAAGTAACGTCTCGAACGCGTTGTCCGTTTCCGTGCTGGCGCTGCGCGACCGCCGCACATGACACTGACAACGGGCAACCGACAACGGACAACGCCTCCATGGTCGCCGTCAATTTTCTCTGCACGCAATGCGAGACGAGGCTCGCCCGTGAATCGGGCGAGCCTCCGCGCGCATGCGAACAGTGCGGCACCGCAAGCAGCGTCGCCGCTCCCCCACCTGAGACGATCATCACCCATTGCGCCGCCTGCGGTCACGCGGAGCTCTACTTCCAGAAGGACTTCAACCGCCGGACGGGCATGGCCCTCGTGGTCATCGGCTCGATCCTGGCGCCATTCACCTACTTCATCTCATTGGTGGCCGTCACGATCCTCGACTACGTGATGTGGCGGGTCGTGAAAAACGTGATCGTCTGCTACGAGTGCCAGGCCGTCCACCGCGGCTACCCCACCAATCCCGAGTTGAAGCCGTTCGATCTGGTGATCCACGACCGGCACGTGTACGGCGCCGCGCCTCCGGGAGCGGAAGAGGGGCATCGGGATTGAGGATTGAGGATTGAGGATTGAGGATTGAGAATTGAGGATTGAGGATTGAGAATTGAGGATTGAGGATTGAGGATGAAGGACCGGTGGACCGAGCGCAGCAATCCTCAATCCTCAATCCCCAATCCTCAATCCTTCAAAAGTCCTGTCCCATGGCGTGGATGGCCAGTTCATCCACGACCCAGTGCTTCGGCAGCTTGAGCATGTCGACGATCATGCCGGCGAGAAAGTCGGGGCGGAGTGACCAGGTCTCTTCTTTGGTCCCTTCCGTGCCGCCGCCGAAGAAGGTGTCGATGATGCCGGGGGTGAGGGTCATGACCTTGACGCCTTTGCCTTTCACCTCGCGGAGGATCGAGCCGGAGAAGCCGAGCACGCCGAACTTGCTGGCTACGTAGGCGGCCATGCCGGGGATGACACGGCGTCCGAGGTCGGAGGCGACGTTGACGATCTGTCCGGAGCCGGTGTGCTGCATGTCCGGGAGCACCGCTTTCGTCATGTAGATCGTGCCTTTGAGGTTCACGTCGATCGTCAGGTCGATCTCGGTGATGGAGTGCTCGAGGAACGGCTTGTAGAAGCCGACGCCGGCATTGTTGACCAGGATGTCGATGGGGCCGAAGCGCTCGCGAACGGCCGCAACGCCCTGTTCGACGGAGGCCCAACTCGCCACGTCGAGGACGACGGGCATGGCCTCACCGCCATCCGCGCGGATGTCCTCGGCGACGCGCGCGACTTCATCGTGGGTGCGTGCGGCCACGGCCACGCGGACCCGCTCCTTCGCCAGGCGCATGGCTACGTGGCGCCCGAGGCCCCGGCTCGCGCCGGTCACGATGGCTACGTGGTTTTCGATCAAGGGGGCTCCTTTCAGAAGCGTTGTCCGTTTTCCGTTGTCCGTTGTCCGTGGCTGCGCTCAGCGGGACCGATCGCCGAGCGCAGGATGGAAAACGGGCAACGGGAAACGGGCAACGCGAGTTCATCCATAGGTCCGGCATTAGAATATCCCCCATGACACGGCGCTCCCTCTCGATTCTCGCCATCAGCCTTCTCCTCGTCCTTTCGTGCAGCACCGGTCCGGATGCGTTCGCGCTCAAGCGGCGCTCCGTCACGCCGCCGTCGGCCGGGCCTTCCGGCCCCGTGCAGTGGCAGCACGACTGGGCCAAAGGGGCGGTGTTCTACGAGGTGTTCGTTCGCAGCTTTCACGATTCGAACGGCGACGGCATCGGCGACATCAACGGGCTGATCTCGAAGCTCGACTACCTCAACGACGGCAACCCGGCCACGACGCAGGACCTCGGCGTGGACGCGCTCTGGCTGATGCCCATCTTCCAGTCGCCCAGCTATCACGGCTACGACACGGTCGACTACGAAACGATCGAGCAGGACTACGGCACCAACGAAGACTTCCAGCGATTGCTGGACGAGGCGCATCGCCGCGGCATCCGGATCATCGTCGACTTCGTCGTCAATCACTCCAGCAGCCAGCACCCCTGGTTCATCGAGTCCGCCTCCTCCCCCACCTCGGCGAAGCGTGACTGGTACACCTGGAGCCCGACGGCGCTGCAGTGGTCGCAGCCGTGGGGTGGCGGGCAGACGTGGCACGAACGGAACGGCGCCTGGTACTACGGCGTCTTCTGGGGCGGCATGCCGGACATCAACTGGCGCAATCCGGAAGCGAAAGCGGAGATGCTGCGCATCGCGAAGATGTGGCTGCAGCGCGGCGTCGACGGCTACCGTCTCGATGCCACACGGTACCTCGTCGAGACCGGCGGCGGCAGCGGCCAGTCCGACACCGCGGACACGCACCAGGCGCTGAAGGACCTCGCGCGCGTCGTCCGGGAGACGAAGCCCGACGCGATCCTCGTCGCCGAGAACTGGACGGAGACGCCGATCATCGCCACGTACTACGGATCGACGTCGACGATCGCGGCCGGCGACGAGATGCCGATGAACTTCAACTTCCCGCTGGCCGCGGCGATCGTGCAGGGCGTCAACAGCGGCAGCGCGACGCCGATCGCCCTCAAGCTGCGCGAGGTGCTGCGTACGTATCCCGCGGGCGTGCTCGACGCGCCGTTCCTCACGAACCACGACCAGCGCCGCCTCGCCTCCGAGCTCGCCAACAGTGCCGCCAAGCAGCGCAGCGCCGCCGCGGTGCTGCTGACGCTTCCGGGCGCACCGTTCCTCTACTACGGCGAGGAAGTGGGCCTGCTGAATGGCCCGACCGGCGGCGACGAATCGAAGCGCACGCCCATGCCCTGGACGCAGGGCGGCGGCTTCACGACAGGCTCCCCCTGGTTTCAGTACGCGCCCGGCATGTCGAGCGCAAACGTGGCGTCGCAGACGAACGACCCCGGCTCGCTGCTCTCCCGCTACCGCAATTTCATTCGCGTGCGGAAGGCGTCACCGGCGCTGCGCCAGGGCACGCTGGAGATGCTCGACTCCACGAGCGGCCAGGTGCTGGCGTTCCTCCGCCGGACGGAAAATGAGACCGTGCTGGTGCTGCACAACGTGGGCGATTCGTTCGTGACGGCAGGCCCGCTGAGCGTGAGCGCCGCCGGACTGGACGCCGTGCTGGTGGACAGCGGCGTCGGCGTGAGCGGCGGAAACAACGCCTGGAACGTGGCCATGCCGCCCCGCACGAGCGGCGTGTGGCGTTTGCGGTGAGCAGTCTCGGAGTGCGGTGGCGAAGGGAGGGCGTCTCAAATCCATAGTCCGCCGAAAAGCCATTTTTTTACGGACGTCGACAGCCACGCGGATCGCTTGGACGAGCTCTGGTGAAGGAGCGGAAGTTGGTTGACGAGCGAGCGAAGTCGCCCAGAGGCGGGTGAAACGGGCCTCAGAATCGAGCGAAGCGGCGGTTCAGG